>NZ_CAKJTO010000010.1:63167-67713 GCF_917627405.1 Protofrankia sp. Cj5 | reverse complement strand
GGCCCGAGCCGGGCTGGTTTGGCGTGGGGATGGGTAGGCTCGGGACTGCCGGTCCGGATGGAGCACGGTGAGCCCGGAGCCAGACCGCCCGTTTCCCGGACGGCGCGTCTTCCGGCTGCCGCGTCTTTCCACTGGCGCAGCAGCTGCCGGGCGGACCCTGCGCGCGCCCGCGACGGGGTTCGGTCGAGCAATGGCGATCTTGGGCGGGAGAACGTGTCCAACGGCTTCAGTCGTACCAAAGACGGCATCCAGGTAGTCCTCGGTCCGCTCGAGGCGACCCTGTTGATCGATTTGATCGGTCAGATCGACGCGCTGTTGGAACCACCGCCGGTGGACGACCCGCTGGAGGCGATCGTCGGGTTGCGCGCTGTCGCGCCACCGCCGCCGGACGATCCGGCGGTGGCGCGGCTCCTGCCCGACGCCTATCCCGACGATCCTGATGCCGGGGCCGACTACCGCAGGCGGACATCGGACGATCTCCGTGCGGGTAAGCGCGCCGCCGCGCGCCGGGTGCTGGCCAGTGTCCCCGCGACCGGCGGGCGGACCCTGCTCGATGATGATCAGATCCAGGACTGGCTGGTCACCCTCAATGATCTGCGACTGGTGTTCGGCACCCGGCTCAACCTGGTCGACGATGCCTCCGCCGACGCTCTCTACACGGTCGAGAGTGACGATCCACGCAGACCTGTGGTCGAGCTGTACCTGTTCCTCGGTGACATGCAGAACCAGCTTGTGCATGCGCTGTTGTGAAGCGGGGCGGGTCCTGCGCGCCATGTCGCTCTGACGGGCATCCCGCCGTGGATGCCACTCGTCGTACGGTGGGCCCGTGCTGCGTATCGAACGAGCAGTCTATGAGGCCATCGTCGCCCACGCCCGGCGAGACCACCCCGACGAGGCCTGCGGGATTGTGGCGGGGCCGGCCGGTTCGGACCGGCCGGAGCGTTTCGTGGCGATGCGAAACGCGGAGCGGTCGCCCACGTTCTACCGGTTCGACTCCATCGAGCAGCTTAAGGTCTGGCGTGTGATGGACGACCGGGACGAAGAGCCAGTGGTGATCTATCATTCACATACCGCAACCGAGGCGTACCCCTCCCGGACGGACATCTCGCTGGCCTCGGAACCGAACGCCCATTATGTTCTCGCGTCCACCCGTGATCCCGAGCACACCGAGGTCCGGTCGTATCGCATCGTCGACGGAGCCGTCACAGAGGAACCCGTGGAAATCGTCTGAGGCATGCGACGCGCTGGGTGGCTGGCGTGCTCCCCGGCGCGGCGGCGAGCCAGCCGTGCCCGCGCGCGGCGGCCCCGGGCGAACCGGCCGGGATCCTGGTACCCCTCCCGTCGGTTCCCCGCGTGGCTGTCACACCGATGCGGATGTCTGTTGTTGTGGTATCGGGCGCGTCGCCCCAGCGGAGATGATGAAGAACTCGGCCGTGTCCGGCGGCGCCGAGCGACACTGAGCAACATCGTGTAACACCGAGAGGAGCACCAATGGCAATCCAGGTCCGCGTTCCGACGATCCTGCGCAGCTACACGGGTGGGTCCAAGGTCGTCGAGGGCGCTGGTGGCACCCTCGACGCGCTGTTCACCGACATCGACAGCCGTTTCCCGGGTCTGCGAGGCCGGCTCGTCTCCGCGGATGGCGGTGGTGAGCTGCATCGCTTCGTGAACATCTACGTCAACGATGAGGACGTCCGTTTCCTCGGCGGTCTCGACGCAAAGATCACCGATGGTGACAGCATAACCATCCTGCCCGCCGTCGCCGGGGGCTCCACCGATGATCGAGCCGCCTTTGGCCGACTAGCAGGCAGGTAGGTCAGCGGAACCGATGCGTTTCGACTCTCTGGTGGACTCGGTCGGCCGCACCCCGCTGGTGGGTCTGCCGAGGCTGTCACCGTCACCGGACGTCCGCCTGTGGGCCAAGCTGGAACAGGACAACCCGACCGGTTCCATCAAGGACCGCGCGGCCCTATGGATGATCATGGATGGTGAGAAGCGCGGCATCCTCGCGTCCGGCGCGACCGTCCTCGAGCCGACCTCGGGCAACACCGGTATCTCGCTGGCCATGGTCTGTCGCCAGCGTGGCTACCGACTGATCTGTGTGATGCCCGAGAACACCTCTGTCGAGCGGCGCCAGCTGCTCGCCATGTGGGGTGCCGAGATCGTCTACTCACCCGCGGCCGGCGGCTCGAACGAGGCCGTCGCCGTGGCCAAGCGGCTGGCGGCCGAACATCCCGAGTGGGTGATGCTTTACCAGTACGGCAATCCGGCGAACGCGCAGGCGCATTATGAGACGACCGGGCCGGAGCTTCTCGAAGATCTCCCGACCATCACCCACTTTGTCGCGGGTCTCGGCACCACCGGGACGCTGATGGGCACCGGACGTTTCCTCGGCGAACGAGTACCTGGTATCCGGATCATCGCCGCGGAACCCCGGTACGGCGAGATTGTCTACGGTCTCCGTAACATTGATGAAGGATTCATTCCCGAGCTTTACGACGAGAGTGTGCTTACTACCCGTATATCCGTGGGCCCAAAAGAGTCACTGCGTCGGACTCGGGAGCTGGTCGAGATGGAAGGGATCTTCGCTGGGATCTCGACTGGATGCATCCTGCATGCGGCCCTGATCGAGGCCGAGAAGTGTGTGCGGGCCGGGCAGCGTGCCGATATCGCCATCATCGTCTGTGACGGTGGCTGGAAGTACCTGTCCACCGGCGCCTACGCGGGCACCCTGGAGGAGGCGGAGGCGGCGTTGGAGGGCCAGCTCTGGGCATGATCGGAAGATGTGCGGGCGTACCGGCCCAGCGATCCGATGTGGTAATGGTCACGATTTTCTGTCCGGTGGCCCGGGAGTCGTTGGGATGCCTACGCGGATCGGGGTGTCCAAAATTCGACAGGGGTATCGTGACCACTGCCACAGGGTGAAAACAGGATTTCGGGCTTAGTCTGATCGCTCATGAGCGGCGCGCCCATCGGGGTATTCGACAGCGCGGGCGACGGCCACGTCGGTGTGCGGGCGATGCTCGATCAGCTTCCGCCCGGCTCCACCGGTCGTCCCGCCGCTGGCATGCGGCTCGGTCCCAGCGGATCACGGCTGTCGGCCGAGCCAGGCCGGCGGGCCGACGGTCCCGCGGCCGCGGCCAGGCGGTGCGGCGGGGGACCCGGTGACATCCGGCCGATTGAGGTGACCCCTCGTATGGCCGTTGCGGGCGCCGGTGGTGCCCGTGCGCATGCCTCCCCAACCAGGGCTGCCGCCCGGCGTATGGGCGTGACCCGCCCCGCTTTCATGGACGTGATCGAACGTGGTGATACGGACAGCCGACAGTTGCCGGAACTGACCAGGGCTTATCTGGCGCCATTTCAGGAAGTCGATGTGGACACAATAATCCCGGGTTGCACCCGTTATCCTTTGTTGACCGGCGTCATCGGCTTTTTTATGGGAGAGGGCGTCACATTGGCGAGCAGCAGGCAAGAAATCGTGCAGGGTCCCCGCCGGGAGCCGGCCCGGTTCGGTACGGCGGCGTGGCCCCGGCCCGTCGTGGCGGGAGCCCGGCCGGCGGGATCGGGGGTGACTCGATGAAGCTCACCGTGCTGGGATGTTCGGGCACCTATCCGGGGCCCCGGTCGGCGTGTTCGTCCTATCTGATCGAGTCCGGCGGCTTCCGGCTCGTGGTGGACGCCGGGAACGGGTCCATGGGCGAACTGCAGCGGCACTGCGACCTGCGGGACGTCGACGCGGTGCTCATTTCCCATCTGCATGGCGACCACTGCCTTGATCTTGTGGTGAATGCCTACGCCCGTCGTTACCATCCCGAGGGGATGCCCCCGAAGCTTCCGGTCTACGGGCCGATCAATACCCAGGAACGCCTGTGCGCGGCGTTCGAGCGTTGGCCCGATGATTCTCTGGCTGATATCTATGATTTTCGGACGATCAGTCCGGGGCGGTTGAACGTGGGTCCTTTCCGGATCGATCTGGAAAGGGTGTCGCATCCGGTTGAGGCCTTCGGCATGCGCTTGACAGCCGACGGGCGCTCGCTGACCTACTCGGGTGACACCAGCGCCTGCGATCAGCTTCTCCAGCTTGCCCGGGAGGCTGACCTGTTCCTGTGCGAGGCGGCCTACCTGGATGTCCAGGACAACCCGCCGGGCATTCACCTGTCGGGCCGCGAGGCGGGGGAGCACGCCACCAAGGCGGACGTCGGGCGCCTCGTGCTCACCCATCTCGTGCCCTGGGGCGACATGCAGCGTAGTCAGGAGGAGGCGGCGGGCACGTTCGACGGCCCGCTGAGCCTCGCCGAGACCGGCGCCGTCTACGAGATCTAGCCGTCAGGGAGCCGCGTCCAGGTGGTTGCTGGCACGGCCGCGGGCCACACCGATACCGGATGAGGTGTATCGGTGTGGCCGAGAACGCGGCCAGGGGCCGCTTGGGCGCGGCGGGCCGGCGTCGCCATCCGTGGGATGCCGCCCGCCATGGCTGTGATGTCCGCTTGGTGGTCGGCCCCGAAGAACTTCCGGCGCCGACCACTTAGAGCGACCGGCAATAGGG
>NZ_CAKJTO010000010.1:33475-62935 GCF_917627405.1 Protofrankia sp. Cj5 | reverse complement strand
GGGCGCTCTTAGCGCCTGCCGGTAGGGTCAGTCGTCGTGAAGCGTTCCGACGGCAGGACATTCGACGAACTTCGCCCGGTAATGATCACTCGTGGCTGGCAGGACCATGCTGAGGGTTCGGTATTGATCGAATTCGGGCGGACGCGGGTGTTGTGCGCCGCGTCCGTGACCGAGGGCGTACCACGCTGGCGTAAGGGCAGCGGCCTGGGCTGGGTGACCGCGGAGTACGCGATGTTGCCGCGGGCGACGAACACCCGCAACGACCGTGAGTCGGTGCGGGGGCGCATCGGTGGCCGGACTCATGAGATCTCCCGGCTGATCGGCCGCAGCCTGCGCGTCTGCATCGATCTCAAGCTCCTCGGCGAGAACACGATTGCGATCGACTGTGACGTCCTGGTGGCCGACGGCGGTACCCGTACCGCCTCCATCACCGGCGCCTATGTGGCTTTGTCCGACGCGTGCGCCTGGCTGGGCCGCCCGGATGCGGTGATCCGCAGTGTGGCCGCGGTGAGCGTCGGCGTCGTCGGCGGTCAGCCCGTGCTGGACCTCGCCTATGACGAGGACGCCGCTGCCGATACCGACATGAACGTGGTCTGCACGGGTGACGCCGGCTTTGTCGAGGTTCAGGGCACGGCGGAGGGCATGCCCTTCGACCGGGCCATGCTCGACCAGCTGCTTGATCTGGCCGTCCGGGGGTGCACACGGCTGACCGACATCCAGCGGGCGGCACTCGCCCAGGTGCGTCCGGTGCCGTCGGGAGGGCCGCGCCCCGCGTCCCGCGCGTCCGCCCGGTGATCGCCGATGATTGCGGATGGAGGCCTTGCGCGCAGTGCGGTCGGGCCGGCCCGTGTCGTATTGGCGAGCCGCAATAACGCCAAGATCGTCGAGCTGGGCCGTATTCTCGCGGCCACGGGGCTGACCATCGAGCTGCTGGCGTTGCCCGATGGCCCGGAGGTTCCCGAGACCGGGGCCACCTTTGCCGAAAATGCCCTGATCAAGGCGCGGGACGCGGTACGGGTCACCGGTCTGCCTGCCGTGGCGGACGATTCAGGGCTCGCGGTCGATGCCCTCAACGGGATGCCCGGGGTGCTGTCCGCGCGCTGGGCCGGGTCGCGGCTGCGGGTGTCCCCAGCGGAGCGGGACGCCGCCAACAACGCGCTCCTGCTGGCCCAGCTGGCCGATGTGCCCGCGGCGCGGCGCGGCGCGGTGTTCGTGTGCGCGGCGGCCCTGGTGATCCCGGGCGGGGGCGAACAGGTCGTGCACGGCGAGATGCGCGGACGGCTGCTGACCGCGGCGCGCGGGACCGGCGGTTTCGGTTACGACCCGTTGTTCGTGCCGGACGGCGAGGAGCGGACCAGCGCGGAACTCAGCCCGGCCGAGAAGGACGCTATCAGTCATCGGGGACGGGCGTTCGCAGAGCTTGCGGGCGTCCTGCGGGGGCAGCTGGGCGTCTGAGCGGCTTCCGCCGGCCGCTCTCCGCCCATCTTCGGGGAGCGGCCGGACATGTCCGGAGAGTTATATCTGGCGATCTGTTAGCGGAGATTTGGACACGTTCCGTGATTGACCTCCCGTCACTGCGCAGGCGGCGGTGAAATCCGGCAAAAGACATGGCAGTAGACCACGCCAAAACGGGTACATGGAGGCCAATTGCCGTGTAAGCTAGAACCACCTGTAATCGATCAGTGACTATTTGCTATCGGCAGGGTAGGTTAAGGACGCGGCTGAGGTGTCCGGGTCGTTCCCATCCGTCCCCGACTCGTGACACCCCAGTCGCGTCCTCGATCACCCTCGGTGTGCGCTGGTCTGAGTCATGGGTGCGCGAGCGTTGGCGCGCCGGGCGCTGGCGGCGCTCAGGCGCGGAACCTGACGACGATCTCCGGCGGGGCCGCGGCTCCTGAACTGGTGATGGTCATGATGGTGTGCCAGCAGCCTGCCTGACCGCGGTGGGATCAACTGTCTACCGCCGCGTCGGCGTCCTCCGGGTGCGGGTGCGGGTGGCTGGTGAGATGGCCGAACGCGGTGTGGGCATCGTCCGCCGCGCGGCAGCGGCCCATGTCGATCTCTTCCTGGATCTCCGGGTTGGCGCACAGCACTGCCGCCGGCCACCACCGTTCGACCACATCCTGGACGGCATCCAGGTCGGACTGGTTGTCGGCGTGCGCCAGCGCGTTTCGGAACTCCGCCTCGAACTCTGCCCTGCGGTCCGGGTCGAGGGCGGCATGCACGCCTGGCCCTGTCTTGTTCACCCGGATCCGCACCCCATGCGGCGAGGTTGTCACGTCCGCGTCAGCCATGCGCTTATTGTCTCGTCCGGCTGTCCGCACCCCAGGCGGGGCCTGACCGCTCGCGGCAGGTATCGCGGCAGGTACGAGGGCGGTAGGTATGAGGGATGAACCTGGACGCCGATGAGGTACGCGGCCGGTTTGCCGCCGCTGAGGTTGCCCGGCTGGCCACGGCGGACGCGAGCGGGCAGCCCCACTTGGTGCCCATCACCTTCGCACTGCACGACGATGTGATCGTGACCGTGGTGGACCACAAGCCCAAACGGTCGATGGCTCTGCGTCGCTTAGCCGACATCGCGGTCAACCCGAGGGTCAGCCTGATCGTCGATTACTACGCGAACGACTGGAACCTGCTGTGGTGGGCTCGAGCCGACGGTGTCGCCCGCATTCTCGATGACGGATCCGCCTGGCATGACGCGATTGACCAGCTGGTGGCAAAGTACGATCAGTACCGCGAGCGCCGGCCGGTGGGCCAGGTCATTCTCGTTGAGGTCCGCCGCTGGATCGGCTGGGCCTGTCTCGGGCACGCGCAGCCTCCTGGGGAACCCGCGGGCGCTCCCGTGGCGCCCACCGGCCGGCGCGTACCGCCCGGTCTGCCCGTTGCCCCGCCCGGTCTGCCGGCTGTCCCAGGCGGTACGCCCGGCTGTACCGGCCTCGCCTACTGATCCGTACGTGGTGGTCACCTGCGGGTAACGCGGTTATCACATGATCAGACGACTCTTGCATAGTGAATCTTGTCTTTGGGCGAGATGCGACGGGACGCCAAGCCGCGTCGTGCTCGGGCCATTGGGGCGTGTCGGGGCTGACCGGGTGTGCCGGCAGCGCGCGCCCGGCATGCGATGCGGGGGTACCGAACGAGCGATTGGGAGGAGGCGGTGGGGCCGGTGGCGGCAACCAGCGCGAACGCGGACGACGGTGACGACGCTGACGACGGGACCGGTGACGGCGGGGCTGCGCGCGGGCAGCTGCCCGTCCTGTACGGGGTCATTCGTTTTGAGTCGGGGGAGACGCGGCAGATTCGTGACGCGACGGTCACTTTTGGTTCGGCCGAGTCAGCGGAACTGTTCGCGGTTGAGAACGGTTGGCATGATTACCAGGTCACGCCACTTTTCTTCTTCGTGGACATCGCCGCGACGGCTGGGATCCGGATGTCGCCGGATGCCGTGTTGGTGTGGGCGGGCGGCCGGTCCGCCATACGGTGAGATGGAGAGCGTTCGGTAGCTGATGGGCCGGGCCGGCGGTGGGCCAGCGGTGGGCCAGCGGTGAGCCGGCCCATCAGCGTCGCCGCCCGGTGTACTCCACCAACCCGCCGCCTGGGCCTGTGGGCACGCCACCAGCCTGGTTGCGCGGAAAAAAGATCACGGAAAACCACGGCCGAACAGTTCCACCTGCAATTTCTCGGTACCGGCGTACCGGCGTACCGGCGTACCGCGGGGCGCGGGCGCGCGGGCAGCGGCTCATGACATCGACGATAAACACGGTACGGCCGTTCGCCAATGCGCCGAAAGCCGTTTCCGTACCGTCCAGGGTGATTGTTGACGGGACACGCGAATCTGTCGGAGCCCGGCCTTTCAGCAGCCGCCGGCGGTCCGCTAACGGATGTTGGGATTTCAGGAAGCAACCGGGTCGCGCAACGGATACACACCGGCCATATGCGTATCATGTCGTGATCTGATCACGATCGGCCTGAGTGACACATCCCACTCGGGGAACAGTCAAGGTGCGGTTTATTTCATGCTATTTCCGGCCAAACCGGTTGCCTGGCCGGTGAGCGGCACGCTGTCCGGCGAACCCCTTGAATGAAGGTCCGTGCGCCGGATGTACGTTGTTCAGCATCCGTTATGAATCTCGATCTACCCTGACGCCATGACGCCAGGCTGGATAGCCGCCGAAAAAGCGGGTCCCGCGACAGCAGCTGACGGGACCGCCGTCGTGCTGCCCCCGGTCACCATTCCCCACCAGCGCATTACTCACCCGTTGGTGCGGGATGCGTCCGGTGGGTGTGCACTGGACGCGCTTTCACCGGCGGCGTTGCGGCCGCATTGGCCTCGTGTTCGCGTGGGATGGCCGCGCCAGCCCCGCGCGCTGATCGGGATCGCCATCGCGATCCCGATGGTCCTGCTGCTTGTGACCAGGTTTCGCACCGAGGTAACCGCCAAGCTGTCGAACGTCGCGGCTCCCGCCTGGCCTTGGCTTGTGGTGTGCGGGTTCGCCTCCGCCCTGTTCTTCCTGGCCAACGCGCTGGCCCTACGCGCGGCCAGCGGGCTGCCGCTGCGGCTGCACACGGCGACAGGGGTGCAGCTCGCGGCCGCGGCGGCGAACCGGCTACTGCCGGCGGGCCTTGGAGCGATCGCGGTGAACGTGCGCTACCTGGAACGCCAACGGCTCACCCGGTCAGCCGGGCTGGGTGCCGTCGCCGCGGTGAAGGTTGTCGTGGCGCTCGCGCATGTGGCCGGAATCGTGCTTGTCACCGGGCTGGCGAACGGTCCAGGTGCCGGAAACGCGATGAGCGCGCCCGTTGAGCTGATCAATCGGCACATGCGTTCCAGGCTGGCCTTTGGATGCGTCGCGGGCTGCCTGCTTGCCTGCGCCATGCTCAGTGCGCACCCCCGGATCCGGAACCGATTGAAACCTCCGCTGGCAGCCACCGGCAGGCATCTCCTGCTGCTCGCCCGTTCCCCGCGGCGGACCGCGATCCTGCTCGCCTCCGCCGCCGGCATCAAAATCACCCAAATCGTGGCGTTGGCGTCGTGCGTCTGGGCGTTCAACGGCTCTGGGACCTTGCTGTCCATCGCGACGATCTACCTGATCGGTGCGGCAGTGGCCGGAGCCGTGCCGACGGCGGGCAACGTCGGGGCGCTCGAGCCGGCGCTGGCCCTCGGTCTCACCGCCGTCGGGGGCGACGCCGCGTCCATGCTCGCCGCTGTTCTCGTGTACAGACTGATCAGCTACTGGCTTCCGGTACTACCCGGGATGGTGACGCTGACCGCCCTGCGCCGCCGCGACGTACTGTGATCTCCTTGCTATGATCTTCGTACTGTCGCCCCGCCCGGGGTTCCCGATACCTCGCGGCGCTGGCCGCGGGTTGCCGCTGTCGCGGGCGGTGCCGGCAGGTCAGCCGACGCCGAGTCCTTTGGCGACCCGAGCGCCGAGGTCCGGGTCGACGTCGCGCCAGTACTCCACGACCCGCCGCTGGACCTCGGGCTGAACATCCTGGGATGCATGCCCGACGATGTTGCTCACCAGATGGTCACGGTCGGTGTCGGACATCACGTCCCGGTACAGGGCGCCCGCCTGGCCGAAGTCACTGTCGTCACGGTGCGGTGTGTACGCCGACCGCACGAACTCGCCGTCAGCCGCCCACACCGCGTCGTCGGCGTACCGGGCCGTGTCGGCCCGGGGCCCGCCGTAGCTGTTCGGCGCGTACACCGGGTCGCGGGACGGCTCGTAACGCATCGCGCCGTCCTTGTTGTAGGAGCTGACCGGAGATTTCGGGCGATTAATCGGTAGCTGTAGATAATTTGGGCCAATCCGGTGACGATGCGTGTCCGGATAGGAGAACAGTCGGCCAAGCAACATCTTGTCCGGGCTCGGGCCGATCCCGGGCACCATGTTGGCCGGTTCAAAGGATGCCTGTTCCACTTCGGTAAAGTAGTCGCCGGGATTACGGTTCAGGACCATACGGCCGATCGTGATCGGCGGATAGTCCGCGTGCGGCCAGACCTTGGTCAGATCAAAGGGGTTGAAACGGTAGGTGGCCGCAGCCGCGAACGGCATGAGCTGAATTTCCAGTCGCCAAGACGGATAGTCACCATTGTGGATCGACGACGCGAGATCACGGATATGGCGGTCCGGGTCGATCGCAACCGTCGCCTTCGCCTCGCCGTCGGTGAAGTTGTCGATGCCCTGCTCGGTCTTGAAGTGATACTTCACCCAGAACCGTTCATGTGCCGCGTTCACCCACATGAAGGTGTGGCTGCCGTAACCGTTCATATGCCGCCAGGAACGCGGCGTTCCGCGATCGCTCATCAAAATCAGTACCTGGTGAGCCGACTCGGGTGACAGCGTCCAGAAGTCCCACTGCATGTTGTTGTCGCGCAGGTGGGTGTCGGCCCGCCGCTTCTGCGAGCGGATGAAGTCCTGGAACTTGCTCGGGTCACGTACGAAGAAGATCGGCGTATTGTTGCCGACCAGATCGTAGTTGCCGTCCTCGGTGTAGAACTTGATCGCGAAACCACGCGGGTCGCGGACCGTGTCAGCGCTGCCAAGCTCCCCGGCCACGGTGGAGAACCGGACGAACACGTCGGTGCGCTTGCCCACCTCGGAGAGGAACGCGGCCCTGGTGTACCTGGTGACCTCCGCGGTCACCTCGAAATAGCCGTGCGCGCCGCCCCCTTTGGCGTGAACAACGCGCTCGGGCACCCGCTCCCGGTTGAACTGCGCCATCTTCTGGAGCAGATAGTGATCCTGAAGCAGCAGCGGGCCATCCGGGCCGACTGACAGCGAATGCTCGTCACTCGGCGCCGGGATCCCCGCGTCCGTCGTTGTCGGGCGTGCCGGGTTGGCGGGTACCGGGTTGGCAGGTGGTCGAGACTCCGTCATTGAGGCTCACTCCTGTCCTGTCGTCGCGGCCCTGCCGCTCGACGGGGCCTGCTTGGAGCGACCGGCAACGGGGGAGGCGGCATCGCGGGGCTATCGGCGGGGCCGGGGCACGCGCCTCGCGGCATCGCTGTCCATCCATTGCCGCGCGATGCACGTGCCCCAGCCCCATTCCTTGATCTACCCCCCTGCTGCCGGGCGCTCGTACGTCGGGGGACGAGGAAGGCCTACCCACCCGCGCGGCTCGGAAAGCCATGGAATCCGACGCTCTATGCCGGCTCGTTCAGGGCCGGCTCGTTCAGGCGCAGGACCGCACGCGTCTCGTGCTCATGCCCGAGGATGGACAGCCCACCGGCATCCAGGACGAAACGGGCGCCGAAAGCCGGATCCAGCTCCAGCCAGCGCACGACCAGCACCCGCAGCATGTGGCCATGCCCGACCAGGGCGACATCACCTCGTTCCAGGTACGGCAGGACACGTCCGATCACCCGGTCAGCGCGGCTACCGACCTGCGCGGGGGTCTCGCCCCCGGGGGTGGGCCCGCTCCACACCGTCCACCCCGGCACCGATCGGCGGATGTCAGGCGTTGTGATGCCCTCGAACTCTCCGTAGTTCCATTCGGCAAGATCATCCCAGTGCTCGAACCGGGCCACTCTCGCGCCGGCACGGCCGGCCGGGCCAGCCACGCGGGTGAGGCCGGCGAGTTCGGCCGTCCGCAGGGCACGCCGCTTCGGGCTCGCCGCGACCAGCAGGAAGGACCAGAGCGCGAGCCTGCCGGCGAGGCGGACGGCCTGCTTCTCCCCGTCCGGGGTAAGCGGCACGTCCGTCACCCCGGTGTGCTGGCCGGACCGGCTCCAGGCGGTCTCGCCATGGCGGATCAACACAAGCCGGCCTGATGGAACAGACACCGACCCTCCCGCACATCGCCTCCGGACATCGGGAGATCACACGACGCGCGTGGACGTCACCAGGCTCGCCGCCGCCGGCGCCGACGGCGGCCGGCGCCGACAACCAGCAGCAGGACACTCCCCGTTATGATCACGCGATCCCAGCGGACGGTGCGTCGCAGGACAAAAGGCGATCCGGTGCCGCCCGCCAGAACCTGGCCGTCTCGCGCCTCATCAACGGCGAAAGTCTTCTCGCCATCCCCGTCAAAGCCCGCGGTAATCGCATCAGGCCCGGCGAATGTGCCGGAGATCACTTTTTGGCGGAGCTCAGCCACCCGGCCCCTGATCTGCTCACCGGTCCGTTCGGCAATCCTTCTGGGACTCACGAGCTCGGCAATCGCGTCTAGAGTCACCGCCAGCTCGGCGCGGGTATTCTCGATCTGCTGCTGGATGGCAGCCGGGTCCTGCGGCACCGATGTCGCCCTTTCCTCCGCGCGATGACTGCCTACCTGATCTTTGGCCCCGTTGGCCTGGGCACCTCGGGAGACTCGCATATCTGGCAACACTGGACCACCCGAAAATACCCGTCCACCGTGTGAAAACACCGTGACGGCCATGAACGGCCGGACCGACGCCGGGGAACCAGTGGCCGTCCGCGGCACGATCACCGGAAACCGGTGAATCGCGGAGCGGGGCGACGGCTGGCCCGCGGTGCTGCCGAGGATCGTGCCAGAACGGGCACCCAGGCGCGAGGCGAAACGGCGGTGGAGCGGCACAGCTCACCAGCCTCGCTGGAGGCAGCCGGAGACTGGCGGAGAGCACGGCCCACGCACCGGTTGTCTACCCTGGTTGGGTGAACTGCCGACCGTGTCCGGGCGAGGAGCGGCCCCGGTGCGCTGTTCGCCCGGCTCTGTCCACGGTGAAGGCGGCTTGGCGCGGACCGCTCGGGCAGGGGGCCCGGCTCGCCGTCCCATCCGTCGCGCTGGCGATGCCTACTCATCTGCCGTCGGCCGGTCTGCCGTCGGCCGGTCTGCCGTCGGCCGGTCTGCCGTCGGCCGGTCTGCCGTCGGCCGGTCTGCCGTCGGCCGGTCTGCCGTCGGCCGGTCTGCCGTCGGCCGGTCTGCCGTCGGCCGGTCTGCCGTCGGCCGGACCGGGGCCAGGCCTCGTACCGAGCTTCTTTGCCATGATTGGCCTGATCGTGATCGTCGCTGGCTGGCGGGCCGCGGGCTGGCGCCCTTGGCTCGACGGCCCGGTGGGATACGCGGCGGCGCTCGGGACCCAGGCCGGCCCGCACGGGCTCCTCAACATGGGCCACGCCGCAAACTCCCGGTCCTCCCTGGTGCGCCGGATGCCCAGGTATTGCGGGTATTGCCCGTTGTCCGCGGCCGCAGGCGCCCACGCGGGCCGGCCCGCCGTCCCGGTCATTCCCGATGTTCGTACGGCTTCCGCTCAGTACGAGGAGTTATGCCACTATCTTTCCATTTCGCGCGCCGTCGACGCCGGCTGCTCGCCACCGTGCCGCTGGCCGCGCTCGTATTCGTCGCTGCCGGCTGTTCCTCGGGCAGCGAATCAGCAGTCACCATCTTGGATGACTCCGGGGCGTCCAAGGGACTACGCGGAACCGCGCTCCCTCAGCCGATCGACAAGCCGGCCCTGAATCTGACGGACACCGCCGGAGCCCCGTTCGATCTGCGATCCCGGACCGCGGGAAAGGTCACCCTGCTGTTCTTCGGCTACACCCACTGCCCGGATGTCTGCCCGACGACGATGGCCGACATCGCGGCGGCACTCAACGTGGTACCGGCCTCGGTACGCGCGCAGGTGGCGACGGTGTTCGTCACCACCGATCCCGACCGCGACACCGGTGTCGTACTCGATCAGTGGCTGAACCAGTTCGACCCGTCCTTCGTGGGTGTCCGAGGCACCCTGGCGCAGATACACGCGCAGGCGGACGCTCTCGGCATCCCGCTGGAGGAACCGGTCCGCCAGTCGAACGGTATGTATACCGTTACGCATGGTACGCAAGTCATGGCATTCACCAAGGACAACAAAGCCAGCGTCCTGTACCTGGCCGGAACGCAGGTCGCCGACTACGTCCATGACCTGCCGGTCCTGGCCGACACCGGAAAGACGACGTGACCCACGAAACAGGTGACCTCGTGACAGCGGAGCGGGAAGCGGACAGCCCCGTGAACATTCCGGGTGGTGACGTCCCAGGCGGCGCCGCTCCAGAAATGATTATGGCCGTCCGGGCACCGGCCCAGGCCTGGCTCACTGGTCCACGGGCCATACGGGCACTCGCGACCGTCCTGCGATTCGGCCTGGCCGCGCTCTGGCTCGCCGCCGGCGTCCTGAAAATCAACGATCCGCAGGGAATGGTGCGTTCGGTCCGGGCCTTCCGCATTCTGCCCGAATCCTTCGTTCATCCGGTTGCCTATGCGGTCCCGTTCGTTGAGATCGCCCTCGGGCTGCTGCTGCTTGTGGGGCTGACCGTGCGGGTTGGTGCTGTTGTGTCCACGCTGCTGCTCGCCACCTACATCGCGGCAATCACAGCCGCGGCGGCACGCGGTCTGCACATCGAGTGCGGCTGTTTCTCCGCTGGCGGCGACCTGACAGCGGGCGCACCCACCCATTACACCGAGGAAATCGTGCGGGACAGCCTGCTCCTGCTCGCAAGTGGCCTGCTGGTGAGCTGGCCATACAGCGTGCTGGCCCTCGACCGCCTCCTCGACCGACCGTTCCAGGAGAGCTCATGAGCGCCACGTCAGACAAGGGCCGGCAGAAAGACGCCCCGGCCGGACGCCGGCCCGCGGGCCGCGAGGAAGCCCGGCGGGAGAAGGCCGCCGCGGCCCGAGCCGCCGAAATCGCGCGCGCCCGGCGGCGCCAACGTACGATCATCGCTTTCACTGTCGTGGCCGTGCTTGCCCTGGTCGGCGTGATCGGCTTTGTCATCCAGAACAGCCGAGCGGTATCAACGCCTGTCGTGGTGCCGGCGAACGCGACCGGCAGCGACAACGGAATCGTCGTCGGAAAAGCAGCCGCCGCGGTCACCGTCGATTTCTACGAAGACTTTCAGTGCCCTGTCTGTGAAAATCTCGAGACATCGCTTGGCGGCACCATCCAGCAAATGATCGACAGCGGGAAAATCAGGGCTGTCTACCACATGATGTCGTTTATCGGGCCGGAGTCCGTCCGGGCCGCGAATGCCGGCGCGGCCGCCGCCCAGGAGAACAAGTTCAAAGAATACCATGACATTCTCTACGCCAATCAGCCACGTGAGCGGACCGGCGGTTTCACCAACGCTACATTGATCGGGCTCGGCGACAAGGTCGGGCTGACTTCCACGGCATTCACCGACGCGGTGAACAACGGGACGTACAAAGGCTATGTCGCGAAGGTGGAGGACGACGCGTCCAAGCGCGGTGTGACCGGCACCCCGACCGTGTTCGTCAATGGCAGCGAGCTTGCCGCGCAGGCCCTGACACCGCAGGGCTTCACCGACGCGGTGGCCGCTGCCGGTGGCGGCGGCAGCGGCGGTAACGCCACACCCACCGGATAGTCCCCCGCGGGCGCGCGCAAAACCACCAACGCACCCGTGGGAGCGCCCGGCAGCACAGGTACAGCGCACCGCGTTCTGCCGTGTCGTCCCGCGGCGCTCGGGCACGATACGGCAGGACGCGGCGACACGAGGTGAGATAACGGCTATGGACGCCGCGCAGTGGGACCGTCGGCACACCGGAGCCGGCCTGGTGTGGACCGCCGAGCCGAACCCGATCGTGATCGAACAACTCGCCGGCCTGCGCCCGGGCCGCGCCCTCGACCTGGCCTGCGGGGTCGGCCGCAACGCCGTCTGGCTTGCCTCGCAGGGCTGGCGGGTCACCGGTCTGGACTTCTCGGAAGTCGCGATCCGCAAGGCGCGGGAGCTCTCCCGCCGATTCGACGTGACACCAGAGTGGATCAAAGCCGATGTCCTGGAATGGACACCAAGGCCCATGTCATACAATCTTGTTACTATCTGCTATCTTCATCTTCCGCCTGGTGAACGGCGCACGATCCTGTATGACGCGATGAAAGCAGTCATTCCAGGTGGGACGCTGCTGGTGCTCGGGCACGATCGCGCCACCCTCACTCTCGGACGCGGCGACGGCCGCAAGCCCAGCGGACCGGCTGATCCCCAAAGCCTGCTCAGCCCCGACGAACTGCTGGACGCCGACGAACTGCTGACGGAACTGGCTGACGGCCCGCCCCTGCGAATCAGTCGAGCTGGCCGCGTACCGCATCCGATCAACCCGGATGACCGGCAGCTCAGCCCGGACGACCGGCAGCAAACGGTGATCGACACGCTGGTGGTGGGCATCCGGCCCGGCCCGGCGACCACCCATCCCGCGCTCGTCAAGCCGCTGCCAGAACTGATGACCGTCGGCAGATCCGCATCACGATCGCTGTCGCTGTCGGTCGGTGGGTTCCTCGTCGTTCACCGGATGCCCCACGTGGCCGAACTACGCCGGCTGCGCACCGCTGGCGGTCTGTCCGACCCCGGCCCCGAAGCCGCCGCGGACGCCATTGACGGCAGCCTCGCCGGACTGTGCGTTGAGGCCGTGCACGAACCAGGGCGCGCGGTCGGCTGTGGCCGCATCGTTGGGGACGGCCGTACCTTTCTGGTCATCATGGACGTCGCGATCGACCCCATGGTGTTCGCCGACGCCGACGCTGATGCCGACGTCGACCTGTCTGTTCTGATCATGAATGAACTACGCAGATGGGCCGCCAGCCAGGTTGATCCGACCTCGTTCGTCGGTGTCGCGACGGCGGCGGGGGTCGAGCCGCTCGCCATCCGTCACGCAACGGCGGAGCACTCACTTCCCGGGGAGCAGTCACTTCCCGGTGAGCAGGCGAGCGGGTTTGCGACAGGGCGGGCGTCCGACTAGCTTTCCGACCATGACCGAGACCGCCGCAGTTGCCCGTCTCACCCCCGGTGACGCAGCCCCGGACTTCACCCTGCCCGACGCCGACGGCAACAACGTCCCCCTCACCGCCTACCGGGGGAGACGGGTGATCGTGTACTTCTACCCGGCGGCCTCCACACCCGGGTGCACCAAGCAGGCCTGCGACTTCCGGGACAGCCTCGTCCAGCTGAACAACGCCGGCATCGACGTGCTCGGCGTCTCGCCGGACAAGCCGGCGAAGCTGGCGAAGTTCCGTGACAACGAGAAGCTCACGTTCCCGCTGCTGTCCGACCCGGACCGCGCGGTGCTCACGGCCTACGGCGCCTACGGCGAGAAGACCCTGTACGGCAAGAAAACTCTCGGCGTGATCCGCTCGACCTTTGTGGTGGACGCCGAGGGAAAGATTGAGAAGGCGATGTACAACGTCCGGGCGACCGGCCACGTCGCCAAGCTCATCCGTGATCTTGAGCTGGCCGGTTGACCGTGCCCGCGGCCGCGGGAGGCCCGTCCACACCCGCCGGAGTTACCCGGCAACCAAGCCGGAGGTCCCTGGCCGTAGGACAGCTGGGCGGGCAGGCTGGATGTGGGAGGCCGTCAGGCGCATCGCCAGTCCCTGGCCGCCTCCCACGCCCTGTCTCCGGTGGCCGCGATCCACGGGTGGGACCGCGGCCACCGGCGGCGCCCACCGGGACTCCCCACGGCGCATCCTCTCCTGCGTACGGGAAAACCGGTGGACGAACAGCGGCCGCCAATCGCTACTGTGGTACCTGCGCGGGAGTGGCGGAATGGCAGACGCAGCAGACTTAGGATCTGCCGCCTTCGGGCGTGGGGGTTCAAGTCCCCCCTCCCGCACTCTGTGATGCATAGTGATCTTGATTCGGTCGACGACCAACTGGCATATGAGAGCCCCGCCCTGTGCCGTGGCTCCGCTGGTCGAGGTGCCGAGACGCGCCCTCAGTACCTTGGCATCTGTGAGCCGCGCCCGACAGGTCGTCACCGTCACCGCAGACCTCGTGATCCTCACGATCCGGGACGGCGATCTGTGCGTGTTGGTAGTCGAGCGCGGCAACGAGCCGTTCGCCGGGCGGCTGGCGCTGCCCGGCGGGTTTCTCCGGGGCGACGAGAGCCTCGACGAGACTGCGGCCCGGGAACTGTCCGAGGAGACCGGGGTGGACGCCTCATCCCTGCACCTCCAGCAGGTCGGCGTCTATTCCGCACCCGACCGAGATCCGCGCGTACCCCGAGTCATCACGTGCGCCTACCTCGCGATCGCGCCCGACCTGCCCCTACCGAGGCCGGGGTCTGACGCGCGGTCAGCCCAATGGCTGCCCGTCTCGGGCGCGCGGCGCATCGGATTGGCGTTCGACCATGACCACCTGCTTGAGGACGCGGTTGAGCTGGCTAGAAACGACCTTCAGTTCCGTACGACCGCCACCGCCTTCTGCCGCGACGAGTTCACCATCGGCGAGCTGCGCGAGGTCTATGAGGTGGTCTGGGGTGTCGGCCTGGACAAACCGAACTTCTACCGCAAGGTGACGGACGCCGACGGATTCGTCGAGCCGACGGGCCGTAAGCGGCAGACTGGCAACGGCCGACCGGCCGCGCTCTACCGAGCCGGACCGGCGTCCAGCGTGACGCCTCCCATGATGCGCACACGGCCGGGCCCACGGCCGGGCCGGACGGCCTGACGAGCGTCACGGCTGATTTTTGTCAACTAGACAATTTGCTGCCCTGTAGGCACTTAGGTGCCACCCGGGGTTGATGTCGCGATGACATTAACCTAAGCTGAGCGCTATGACAGACGGGGGCCGGGACGACCGGCGAAGCCCACCTGGGCAACTGACCGTAGACATTGTGATCTTCACGAGGCAGGGTCACGCATTGGCGCTGCTGGCGGTCGAACGGGCGAAGGATCCATTCGCTGGCGCTCTTGCGCTCCCTGGAGGATTCGTCGAGCCGGGCGAGCGAGCCGTGGACGCGGCAATACGCGAACTGTCGGAGGAGACGGGACTCGCGATAGGCCGCGACCACCTGCGGCGCCTTGGCCTCTACCAGGCACCCGGGCGTGATCCACGCGGGCGAATCGCAAGCGTGGCGTACCACGGGTTCCTGTCAGGAGCACCGGCGGTGGCCGGAGGCAGCGACGCCCGCCTGGCCAGGTGGGTCGACGTCCGCCACTTCCTGGTCCCCCGGCAACAAATCGCCTTCGACCACCGTGATATCGTTGTAGACGCCATCTCTAGAAGGCTCTCTTGATGATCCGGATTTAAGGCGCGCCGGCGGCGCTAGGCATCATCCGCCGAGGTATTTTAGCTCTTAGTATCTTGGGAACAGCAAGCTTAGGAAGCCAGCGCCGACGGGTACGCAACCCACCACCTCGAGCCGTTATCGATCAGTGACTTTGGCATTCGACAACTTTTCACCCTCGCATTGCCCTTCACTGCGCCTTTCGCAAGGCCTCGTGGCGCGCCCTTCTACCGTGCAACGGGGATTTCACCGCCGTTAGCCTATGACGATTTGTACTCGGCGCGACGAAGAGCCACCTCGCCACGCTTATTGTCGGCAGCCCACAAACCGGGAGTGCACTGTGATCGGAGTTCTGACCGCACTACAGGTGGAATACGATGCCGTCCGGGCGCATCTCACGGAGGTCAGACCCCATACGCACCGGCATGGAACGATCTTCGAGGTGGGGCGCCTCACGTCACACCCGGACCGACAGATCGTACTCGGTGTCATCGGTGCGGGCGCAGCCGGGGCCGCCGCACTGACCGAGCGGGTATACACAGAGTTCTCGCCCTCGGCGATGTTGTTCGTCGGCGTCGCTGGAGCTCTCCGCGACTGGCTGGAGATCGGGGACGTCGTCGTGGCCACGAACATCCTCGCGTACCAGGGTGGCCGCAGCGAGGACACCGGCTTCATGGCGCGGCCAGATGCCTGGCCGACCTCGCATGCCCTCGAACAGCTCGCACGCCGGTTGCCACGCGACCCCGCAGTGCGCGCGGCGCTCGCCGACCCGGAGAGCGAAGGCCCGGGAGCCAGCATCCATTTCGAAGCGGTCGCGGTCGGGGACGTAATTCTGAACTCCAAGAAGTCACCGCTAGCCCGCCAGCTCCGCCGCAACTACAACCATGCCGTCGCCATCGAGATGGAAAGCTCAGGCTTCGCGCTCGCGGCCCACCAGCTCGGCCAGGTGCCAATCGCGACCGTGCGCGCCATCAGCGACCGGGCCGACGGCACCAAGTCCACGACAGACGGCCACGGCAGCCAGCTCCGAGCAGCCCGCAATGCCGCCGTGGTCGCGGTCGCGCTGGCAGCGGCGGCAGACGACCCAACCGACCCGGATAGCGACGGACCGGGTGACGGCCAACGGCCATCGCCCGGCGGTTCGCCAACCTCTCATCACACGAGCATTGGCGGCAACGCTCGCGTCGGCCAGCAGATCGACGTCAATCACGGACCCATCGAGAACACCTGGGGGGACTGGTCATGATCGATGATGATCTTGAATCTCACCAAACATCACGTGCATCGGACAGCCATGTCGACATCTCCGGCGAGGCCCGCGTCGGCCAGGTAATCGGACAGAACTACGGCCGGATCATTTTTCGCTCTTCGACAGAGTACAAAATACTCCCGGGGGACCCGCCAGAACGTCGGTACAAAGTCGCGGTCAACCAGCTGGCCGCCGGCGTTCCAAGACCTGCCGAGAGAATTCTCGGAGATCTTGTCAGGAGCGGCCACTCGTCTGCCGAGACGGTGTATTACTACTGCCTCTCCGTCCTCAGCGGGCGATCGTGGAACGATCTGCACGGAGAGCTGGCAGACAATCTCAAGGAAGCTCGAAAGATCGGCAGGTCGTGCCAGCGGAGCGAGTGGTCGGACGCGCTCGAAGGAGTGTGGCGTCTGCTGGACGAGGCCCGCGCCCAGCTCGACTCCGAAACGCTCCTCACCGAGACTGACGAGGGGCCGAACGTACTCGATGAGCTGCCGCTGGACCGGCAGGAGGAGATCAGCTTCCACCTGGACGTCATGCTTGACGGGATGGCGGGGCGCCAGCTGGAGACCGTGGGCACGCGGTTCGTCTTAGCCCAGCGACTTCACAAACAGCGGCAGCAGCGCGCCTGGCTGTTCTTCGAGCCGCCACCCGCTGTGCCGCGGCCGGACCCGGTCCGACCGGTGCCCCCGGAGCTCGCCGACCGGAGGTACGCCATCGGCGGACTCACGTTAAGCGCTGTGGTTCTGCTCGCGGGGGTGTTCGGACCCGCAGACATCGCCGGGATAGTCGGGCTGATCGGCGCGGGGTGTCTCCTGCTCCGGCAGGGCATCGACCGCAGGACCCTGCGACTGTGCTTCGAGGCGTGCCAGCGCGAAACCGTGCCACCGGCGCGCCGCTCTCCCGGGCACTGGGTGACGACCAGCTTCGTCGAGGAGATTCATGACCGGGTCGATACCCGGTTCAGCGCGGCACGGCCACACATCGCGGGGAACTGGCCCGCGCACACTGAGGCTGCCCGTGCGCGCCTGAAGCGACGGCTCGTCGCCAGTTACGGCAACGCGCAGATCCAGCCTGACAAAATCGACTGGCTGATCCGCCGGCACGCGGACCAGACGGCAAAGGCATGGGATCCAGACGCCAACAATCTAGATTCGGGCGGGCCGGGCCAAGAATCAGCGGAGCCATACGGTCTTCGGGCGCCGGAGGTGCCCGAAGACGTAGGTCGAATGCTCGGCGTCGGCGTTGTGCTGGCTGCTGCCAGTCTGGCACTCCTAATGCTCGACGGCCGATGGGCACCCGCGATCCTCCTGTGTGTCGGCGGAGCATTCGCGATACGCGGAGCATCTTCTATCCGGGCTGCGCATGGCCTGCGCCGGTTCCTTACCGCCCGATCCAGGCGACGGTACGACCAGGAGATGGAATGGTACGGAGAGTGGCTCTCGCAACTCAAGGAGCAGCCCACCGATACCGAGATGAACCGGTGGCTCGTCCTGGACAAGATCTATCTCAGGACTGACGCCACGGAGCGAGCCGGGCTGACGACAGGCGATCTCGTGACCCACGTGGTGACGGTGGAGGGCACAAAGGACGCCAGACAGGTGCGGGTAGAAAACGGCCCAATCCGCTACTCGGCCTATGAGGTTCAGATTTTCCTGCTCAGCCAGAGTGGTGTCCGCGAGGTGACGGCCCACCTGGACTTTCTGACCGGTGAGGTGAGCAACGAGCGGCGCACGCTGTTCCGATATGATGCGCTCGCGTCAGCGCAGGTGGTGGAAAACGGTGTGCGTACCACGCAGGTCAGCACACCGGAGCCAGTCAAAGTGGAGCGGCTGCGAGCCTACACGCTGCGGCTGACACTGCTGAGCGGCCAGGACATCACCGTCATCGGAAAGCACTTCCGCAGAAACCTTGGCGACCTGCTGGACAGCGCCGAGCAGGACGACCGGCTGCTCACGCTGCAGAGCTCGGGGTTCGAAGGCGCCCTTCCCATCCTGGAGTCGGTGGCGGCGGAAGGCTCCGCATGGATAGCCAAGGAACACGAACGCCGCCAACGCTGGGCCCGCGACTGGGCCGACTGAGCCAAGGCAGCCAGGCAGCCTCAATGCCGACCCGATTATGTGCGCGTCGCGCAACAGTTCGTCAGGGAACGCGTGTGCCAGATCGATCGCCCTTCGCGTGAAGCGGCCTGTTCCATCTTCCTGCGGCGCGCTACGACGGGGCTCTCGCCGCCGGTCAGCCTGCGTAGAGCTGGTCGAGGCCGATCAGGCGGACATCGCTTGGAACATCGGATTCCAGGCCCGGGTGGAATCCCGCCCCCGAGTAACAGGCGAGGCGCGTATCGCGGGTGTCAAAGCCCTTGGCCGTGAGCAGGTCGCGGGCGCGGCGCAGGCGGTCGGCGTGACGCCGGTCCATGACCCGGTCCCACTTCGTTTCCCCGAGCGAGAGAATCCTGCGCGGTTGTCCGTGTTCTGCCGGCGCGAGAACGGCGACATCGATCTGGATCTGAGTCCTGTTGGCGGGGTCGGCGACGATTCCCGCTCCCACCTCGGCAGGCAGGCCTCCGAATACCGCTGGGTCGGCCATGATCGCATAATCGCGGCATATGGTCTCGAAATGCGGCCCGACGATCTGGGAAAGGAACCGCGGCTGCGCGCTGGACCAGATCGTCGCCGCGTCGCCGCGCTCCAGCCGCGTCCAGTCCCGGCTCATGACCGCGTGGTAAAAGCTGATCAGCGGCTCGGCTATCCGGTAGACCGCCCTGCCCGGCCTGAACAGGTCGGGCTCCCTGACCAGCAGCCGGGAGTCCTCCAGAACCCGCAGCGGGTGGGCTATCTCGTTGGCCTTCCTGCCGACGTAGCTGGCGATGCCCCCGCTGGTCGAGTTCCCCTCGGCGACGGCGGAGAGCACCGAGTGGTACAGCGACAGGTCGCGGATGTCCGTCTCCTCCGCGAGCAGATAGCGGGCCTCGCGGAACAGCGGGGTCTGCGGGTTCAGCACGGTCCTTGTCACCCAGGCGTCGAAGTCGCCCAGGCCCGACGGGGAGTCGTCGCGGACGAACTCGCGACGGTAGGCGGGTGTTCCGCCAACCACGGAGTGCACGAGCACCGCGAGCGCCGGATCCGTGACGCCCCAGAACCGCGCGGCGTCCTGGTAGCCGAAGGGATGAACCATCAACTCAAGACCCGCGCGTCCGCGCAAGGGTGCCTGCCCGGACAACAGGCCTCCCATGACGGACATCGCCGAGCCGCACAGCAGGAGCCGCGCGCTGCTGGTACCGCCGCTGCCGCCCGGCCCGAGTTCGCGTTGGATGATCGATGGCAGCTCCGGCGACGCCTTGACCAGGAAGGGGAACTCGTCGATCACGACTGGTGTGGGGCGGCCGCTCGCGGCACGCAGGACGAATGGGACGGCATCCAGCCAGTCCCGGAGAGGCGGGACCGGGGCGCCCGTGAACCTGACGAGTTCATCGGCGAACAACCGAAGCGAGACCGCCTCAGTCAGTTCCAGCGCGGGAAAGTAGATCCCGCCGGCAGCGGCGGCCAGCGCCTGAAGAAGATAGCTCTTGCCCTGCCGGCGCCGCCCGCTGACCACGCCGAGAGTCGCCCCCGGACGAGGGTCGGCTACGAAGGATGTCAGGCCTCGCCACTCGGCATCGCGGTCGAACAGGTGAGGGGGCTTCACAGGCACGGCCATCGTCCACTCTTCGGATCGAAGTATGGTTGACCGAAACCTACTTGATCGATCCATAGTTCGTCGAAGTACGTTTCACAAATGCTACCAGGCGAGCCCTCCGCGCCGGGCTCCGGACGATCGCGGCATTGCGACGAGTCGTACCGGCGACGCTGAACATCGAGGCCCAGCCCCCGCAGGCGCTACGCTAGCCCAGAAGGATCATGACTGTCGGTCGCCCGAAGGAGGTACGTCATCACCGTGGAGATGATCGCTCCCGACTGGATGCACCACCAGGTCACGGCGGAGCAGTACGGCTCCTGGTCCGACGAGCAGTGCGCGGGCATCGAGATCGTGGACGGGATGGTCGTCGTGCGTCCCAGCGCGCCGAAGCGCCACAACCGGCTGATCAAGATCCTCGCGGTCGCCCTGGAGGCCGCCGCCGGGCCGGACCGGAACGCCGACTTCGACGTCGACGTCCGGCTCCAGGACGTGCCGTTGACGAACCGACGTCCAGATGTCGTCGTGTACCGCGCCGACACGATCGATGTCATGCCAGCGCGCCCCGAGCACATCCTGCTCGTCGTCGAGGTGGTCTCTCCGGGCTCGGAGACGACAGACCGGATCGTCAAGGCTGGGCAGTACGCCAGGGCCGGGATCTCCTACTACTGGCGAGTCGAACAACCTCCCGCAGGGGTTCCCGTCGTCCACACCTACATTCTCGACCCGGCGAGCAGGACCTACCGTGACGGAGAGGTGTTCACCGGTGTCGTCGACGCCGTCGCACCCTTTCCGATGAAGATCGACCTCACCCGGCCGTAGCGGCTGGATCCCGCTGAGCCGCGGGTCACCGGCCGCTGTCGCGTGACGCCTGCGGCTACCCTTGCCTGGTGAGGCTCATCGCGGGAGTGGAGATCGACGAGGCCCGCCTTGCCGCGATCTGCGATCGGTACGGGATCGCCGAACTCCAGCTGTTCGGCTCGCAGGCGCGCGGCACCGCGACCGCCGACAGCGACATCGACATCCTGTACACCCTTCGGCCTGGCCGGCGTCTGGGCTGGGACATCGAGCAGCTTGCCGATGACCTCGCCGATCTGTTCGGCCGGCCTGTCGATCTGGTCTCCGTCCGCGGGCTCCACCCGTTGCTACGGTCGTCCGTCCTGGCTGAAGCACGGCCCGTCTATGCGGCGTGACGTCCTCCTTCTCGGTGAGATGATCGAAGCAGCCGACCAGGCGCGGAAACTCACCGATGGGATCACCACCGGCGGTCTGGAGGCGGACCGCCAGCGCCGCGACGCGCTCCTGTGGAACTTCACCGTGCTCGGCGAAGCCGCCAGCCAGCTCTCCGAAGAGATCACCAAGCAGTTTCCAGACATCGCCTGGAAGCAGCCAGTGCGGCTACGCAACCGGATCGTCCACGGCTACTGGTCTGTCGACCTCGAGATCCTGCACACCGCGGCCAGGGAGCAACTACCCCAGTTCGCCGCCGACCTGCGCCGGGTACTCGCATCCGTCGACGAAGATACCTGAATCCGCTCAGTCTCGGAGATCGGGGACTCTCCTTCCGCGCGCTCCGTTAAGGAGAGTCAGAGCGCTTCGTACTGCAGTTGTACTGAGTCGGAAGTAGCCCGATGTTGTCGGACAACCAAGCCCCCTGTCGTGTTCCATCCTGTCCCGGGTTGCCCCGCCAGGGGTCATGACGGACTGCAACAGGGGTAGACGCCCGTAGACGTCGGTGGACGGCCCCAAGCCCGTGACCTGCGCGGACAGACGTTGGTGAGCATCCATGGACATATCGCCGAGGGCTACGGATCGAGAGGTTGGGGGTTCGAGTCCAGCCAAGCGCGCCGCATCCTCGAGGTCAGCCGAGGACCACTCGACGATCACCAAAGTCGGCAATAATCTCGATCTTCCCGCCCAGGGCCTCCACGTAGGCCCTGATCGTGGCCAGCCCCGCCCGATCGAGCCCGCCGCGCTCCAGCTCGGACACCGATGGCTGCTTCACATGCATCCGCTCGGCCAACTCGACCTGCGTCAGACCCTGCTCCTCACGAATCTCCCTGAGCCGGTAGGCGCGTACCTCAGCATCCAGGCGTGCGCGGTACTCAGCCACCCAGCCCTCGTCTGGAGGCCGCTTGGCCCGTACCTGCTCCCACGTACTCGCCACGGCACGTCCCTCCTCATCGCTCAGCTCCCATTGCCGTATTCACCGCGGAGCCACCCGTCGTACCGGTCATCAGCAGTCTTGATGTTTCGGACATACCAACTTCGCCAAGTGCCGGACTTGTCCCCGCTGACGAGCAGCACAGCACGCCGCTGCGGGTCGAATACGAACAGAACGCGCATCTCGGTAGAGCCGGCCGATCCCGGCCTGAGCTCTTTCATGTTGTGATGCCGGGACGCCTTCACCGAGTCGACCAGAGGACGGCCCAGGGCTGGGCCTTCGTCCGCAAGCTTCTCGATGGCAGCAGCGACCAATGCGTAACTACGGTCATCGAGACCCAACAACCACGTTTCGACCTCGTCGAGCAACCGGACGTCCCAGCGCACTCGCCAAGTATAGGCAGCAACCTCTATAGGTCAAAGTCTATATGCACCCCACATGATCTCACCCTCACAGTGGAGAGCCCATGCCTCGAAGCGCGAGCCGACAGTCATACTGACAGGCAAGTCGGCAGACAGCCACACACGTCGGCGGACACACGCCCCCTGATCCTCGGACCCGGCAAGCCCCAGCGGACGTCCACGGAAGATCCCGGGCAAACTACGGATCAAGATGCTGGGGGGTCGAGTCCCTCTGAGCGTGTCGCATCTCCATGATCTTGACGCCGTTGCGGCTACCGGTGTTGAACGCGTAGCAACGGCCGACGCTGCGCTCCATCCTGCGGTCGTGTCCATCATCAACGTCAGCACCACAGGCGGTACATCGACAACACGGTTCTGGCTCCGGTCACGTGGGTGTAAAAATGCGCGCGATTGTACCAGAGGCGCCCCACTGCCCGACTGTTGGGGCACCGGTGAGGCCGGTGAGACAAGGCCGGGTGATCTACCGTGAGGCCGTCAGGCCGGTCTGCCCTCCCGCCGCGGTGCGCCAGCCGGGCCGTACCAGGCCGGCCGGCGGGTGCTCAGCCAGCTCAGGATGGCCGTTCGCAGGTGCGCGGGCCGGAACACGAAAGCGTGGAGATCGGCCACGGCCACCGAACCAAGATCGATGGCCTCCTTCCGGCTGCCGATGTCCGCGAACGGCGGCAGAACGGAGGCGAACACCATGTTCAGCTCTTGCCATGCCTGGCCGGCTTCGACGAACGAGTGCTCCACGCATCCCACGAAGTCGAGGGTGCGCGCGGTCAGGCCGGTCTCCTCCCGGATCCCGCGGCGCAGCGCTTCCTCCACGCTCTCGCCTGGCTTCACATTCCCGCCGGGTAACGAGTACCAGGCCTGCCCCCGGCGGTTGGCGACAAGGATGCGCTCGCCAGCGGTGAAGAGCATGCGTGCGCTCAATACCACCGATGTGCTGGACGCACTGGATGCTGCCGTGGTTGCGGTGACGGTGTCCACCGGGTCGGCCCGCCTTTCTTACTGGCAGAAGCGGTCGGGGATCAAGGGATGTTCAGCCTGGACGGCTTGGGCCTGGGCCTGGGCCTGGGCGTTCTTAGCCGGCCTGGACGGCGAGGGTCATGGGATCGAGCCCGAGAACACCGATCGCCTGTTGGACGGCGGCTCGCTCGGCCGGGTCGAACGTGCCGTCAGCGCGCCCGATCACCGCGCCGAACTGGATAACCGAGCGTGCCCGCACCCTACGTCCCCGCACCTTGGCGATCTCACGCAGCGCCGCGGCCCTGGCCTCGGTGGCATCCGCGCGGAACGCGGCCACATGCGCGTCGAACAGGCGGAGCAGCTCGTCCGGTGGAAAGGCGCCCAGGACCGGATCGCTGGTGACGATGGCTGCCATCGCTTCCCGTTCGCGCGCATCGATCGTGCCGTCGGCGGCGGCGACGAGCGCGCACATGGCCACCGCCGCATCCCGGAAGGACGCGTCGGTGAGTTCGTGCCGGCGGGCATCCAGCTGTGCCCGCAGGGAGTGCGCGGACTCGCGTAGCTGGTTCCACCACGGTTCGGGTTCGGAGACCGCCAGGCCAGACCAGGTCGGCCAGCGGTCCTCCAGCCAGCGGATCGCCATGCTGGCTATCGCGGGGGGAGTCAATGACCGCTCAGTGAGGTTCGTGAGGGGGAGCGTGACGAGCGGTGTGCCCAGACAGGCGGTGGGTATGTCCGCTTTGTCGGGAAGATCGGCTGAGAACACGAGCGTCATGGTGCGCTCATCGGGTCCGGTCGCGTGTTCGACGCACGCCGCGAAGGCCGGTACCGCCGGGGATGCCGACAGCCCCGGCTGCGGTGGCGGTAGTGGCGCGACGTGCGCATCCCGGTGCGAGCCCAGCAGCTCGCGCAGGTGCCGGGAGGCGGCGGTGACGATGTCTTCACCAGGTTCGACGGTCCCGCCGGGCAGCGCATGGGCCGATTCGGCCGGCACATACCGCACCACCAGGTGCGTTCCCGTGCTGAGCAGTATCCGCACGTCCAGCCGGACATTCGTGGGCACGGGCATGGCGGCTCCCTGGTGATGACCTCGCGCTGTCGATTACGCTACGCCATGAGGCTGATGCTCTCCTCGCCTCATCATCCACCCATCACAGTGGGTCATCACAGCTGCCCACCGTGGTTGTCCACGCTGGCACACCCGTCCCCGGACGATCGCACGCACAGTGGAAAATCGCTGGAAGAGTGTGGAAGCACATGGTCAGGGGAAGAACGCGGGCTGACAGGCACCAGCCATCCCCGTGAGCGCCGTCGGCCCGGCGGCGCTCACGGGGATGGCTGCCCGCGCGGGCGCGGTCAGCTCGAACCACACATGTTTACCGGGGCTGTCCTCGGCCGGCTTGTCGACCACGCCCCACTCGCTGGCCAGCGCCGCGACCAGATGCATGCCGCGACCGGATTCATCATCGTCGCACACCGTCCTCATGATGGGACGGATCGTGCTGTCGTCACCCACCGCGATCCGTACCCGGTCGTTCTGCGCGATGATCTGGATGTGCAGCGGGTCATCGCACCGGGCATAGCGCACGGCGTTGGTGACGACCTCACTGACCAGCAGGCGGGCGACCTCGGCGTCTTCCTCACGGCCCCAGATGGTCAGCAGCTCGTTGACAAGACGCCGTGCCCGCCCCGCGGCGCGTGTGTTGGCGGGCAGATCGAAGCGTGCGGTAAGAGTTTCGGCCACGCCTCACCCTCCACCGATCACTGCCGACGGGCACGCCGCCGAACATCGCCATGTGTCCGAACATCGTCACCAGCCCGCTACTGTCGCCTTCATGCCACGCAGCGTTTGCCTTCAAACCTGGTTGGCACGATGTTGTCACGGACCGTTGACTACTTGGCGAACACAGGTTCACCCTTGCGCGTGATCGGGCGGTACGCATCTCGGCGGACGACGGTTGTCGCACCAGGTAGCGGTGCTGTTCTCAGGAGCGGGCCGGGTGCCTCCGGCCGCTGGTCGAACGACGGCTGTCGAAACACGCCCTAGATCACGTCGATGCCGTCGAGGATGCTGCCGTATTCGGGCCAGCGGTTGCCGTCACGGTTGTCCGCCCCGCTGGGCGGTGGCTCCGGATGCGGGGCCTGGGACGGCCGTGCCTGTGGCTGTCGCGTTGATCCAGGTTGTGGGGGCTGCGTCCCCGGCTGCTGGGGCGTTCCGGGGTGCGTGACCTCAGCCCGCGGCGCCGCGGGGTGCGGATAACGCGGATGATGTGGCTGGGGGCCAGGGGCGCTCCGGTCGGTAGCCGGCAGTGTCGACCTTCGGGGCATGCCATTGCCCGCGGGTATGCCCGGGTCGGCCGGCACAGGCTGGGCTGGCGTCCGGCTGGGCGGGATCCCTATCGGCCCGGAAATCAGCGGCGCGGGGCGGGCTGTGGGGATGGCTGCTCCGTGATGCGGCTGCCCGGACGGTTCGCCGCCGTTCCACGGCGCGGGTTGCCGGGGCGGCGTCCGCTGCTCATGCCCGAGCGGCTGGATCGGGCCGGTGGGGTGCTGCCGCGGTGCCGGCGGCATGGGGCGGGAGCCTGGGCTGGGTGGCTGTGCCGCGGTCGGGGGCCACGGCACGGCTGGTGGCTGTGGCGGAAGCGGCGGCTGCGGGGGTGGCTGTGCCGCTGGTGACTGTGGCGGAAGCGGCGGCTGCGGGGGTGGCTGTGCCGCTGGTGACTGTGGCGGAAGCGGCGGCTGCGGGGGTGGCTGTGCCGCTGGGAACCGCTCGGCTGCTGGTGGTGCGGGCGTTCCTGCCTGGGGCGCTGGTGGAGCCGGGATGCGATGCGCGCCGGTGGACAGCGACGCGGCCGAGGACGGGATCCATCCCGTCGGATTGCCCGCGGTCGCGGAGACCGGGTAGGCGCCCGTGCTGGGACCCTGCGCGGCTGTGGGCGAGGAGGAGTGCCCACCCGGCCGTGACGTTGTCGGCAGCGGCCCGCTGGGATGCGCGTGCGGGGCGGGAACGGGTGGGGACGGCGGGAGAACCGGTACGGACTGGCTGCTGGCGCCGTCGGACTCCGCGACAGGTGCGTCGCCATCGGTTGCCGGGGCTCCTGTGACGATCATGATCGTCGGGCACGGCCAGAGCCGGTCGCAGCTCATGCACAGGTCGAACTCGTTCGGCTGGTGGAGATCGAGGAGGGTCAGCAGGGATTCGATGTGTCTGATCATTCGTGGACCCGCGAGAACGGGTCCGTTTGAGATCATGTGAAGCTCCGAGCGCAACTGGTTGCGGTAGCGCCCGACCTCGTCCGTCCGCTGATCCTCCATCGCAGGCAGCATGCACCATCACTTCGTGGGGTGTGTTACCGGTACGGCCCTCGACCGGTCACTATGGCAACTGTAGGACTGCTGGTAGTAGTTTGTCACATAATCACGAACGGAGTGTCACCCACATCGCATATCAGGACGTGTGTGTCGATGTGATGGGTTGTGACACCGTGGGTCCCGATGCGGTGCGTTGATAGAATGCGCTGATATAACGGACGTGGGTACCCGGCTCGGCGTGGGGCGGTACGGCCGGGCGTTCCCGCTCCCGTTCTGATTTTTTCATCCCCGTTCGGGACGGACCTCCTCCGGGCGGCGAGCCTGGCGCATCAGGCCCTCCTGCAGGCGGGCGAACTCCTCGATGTAAGGGCTCTCGACCTGGCCCTGACCACCTGCGCCAGGCTCCTTGACGCCGCCCTGCCGGTCGAAGACCGGCTCGAAACCGGCGAACTGCCCGCCCGCCCCACCGGGACCGATACGGTCGCCGCCCTGCCCGTCGAAGGCCGGGTAGTGGGTGCCGCTCGCCGCGGGTGGACCGCCGCGGTCGCCCTGCCCGTCGTAGCCGCCGAACGACGGCAGGCTTGGTGTGCTTGGGCCAGGGCGTTCACCGGGGGCTTCGAACGCCGGGTAGTGCGCGCCGTTGGCGGCCGCGCCACGCTCGCCGGGAGTCACGTCGTAACCGAACGACGATCCGTTGGGCGATGCTGTGGCCACGGGTGGCGTGCCGGCCGGGGCGCTGGAGCGCCCCGCGGCCTCGTTGCCGAGCTCCTGGTCACCGGGACCGAAGGAGTCTGACGGGTAGATCCGCGCGGACAGGCTGACCGACAGCGGGTCGCTACCATAAGTGATCACATCTACCTGGTCCTCCGGCCCGATGCCGCCGTTGCGGGCCAGGTCGACGAACCGGAAAAGATCAGCCCAGCGTAGCCCATCGAGGTCCACACTGATTCGCAAAGCCATCGTCGCGCCTCATCTCACGGTTGCCTGCGTGCCGATCTTCGGTTGCCTGCCGGAGCCGGCGAACGCTGGTGCGCCCGGTCCCGACACCGACTCGCCGGCCTGACCACAACGGTCAGGTCGGCGATGGGCGGCAGCTTATACCCCGTTGGGGGTGCATTCCTCATCCAGGGAGCTTCGTGTGCTTCTCGCTGGAATCAGTGCTCTTGCCGACTCCGGTCAGGTGTCGGGTAGCTGGGGCGGAGACCGGCGTCGCGCCACTGTTGTAGGGCAATGTTGTCGTGGCGGGTAGTGTCCGGCACGTGAGTGTTGCTTCCGGCGGGGTCAACGGTGCCACCGGCGTCGGCGGGATGGCCGGCGTGGACATGCGGGCCGGGTCGTTGCCGATCAGACTTCTTCATGATCGCGTCTTGGTTGCCCCGCGTGAGGACTCGACCGACCGTCGGTCAAAGGCCGGGATCGTCATTCCGGCCACCGCGCAGATGGGCAAGCGGTTGTCCTGGGCGGATGTGGTCGGGGTGGGCATGGCGGTACGTACCATCCAGATGGGTGACCGTGTGCTTTACGACCCCGAGGAACGCGCCGAGGTCGAGCTGCACGGCACGACCTACATCCTGCTGAGGGAACGGGACGTCCACGCGGTGGCCGCCGAGCGGCTGGATGACGGACTGACCGGCCTCTATCTGTAGCCGTTAGCTGTAATCGTCTATCTGTAGCCGTCGCGTATCCGTGGTCGCCGCACGATATCCGTAGCCTGTCCGGTATTCCCTCTTCGGGTAACCATGTGGCGGGTCTGACATCGGGCTGTGCACGTGATGCCTGGCCTATCGCCGTGCGGGACCGTATTGTTCGCGTCGGCCGGGAGAGATCCGTTGTCTCATGCCGGCCATATGTGGATCACATGGATGCGGACAAACGTCACCCGTTGTGTTCGCACCAGGGTCGTTGCGTATTGTGACCACTCGATCCTGTTCGGGTGCAGGCCCGAGTGGGTACCGACAAGCGGTCGCACGCGGAGCCTCAGCGTGCGGCCGATCCGATCTGGTGAGGAAGGAGACTTCATGGCTCGTGACTTCGACGCCCGGCGGGGCGCTGATGTCGAGGAGGACGAGCTCCAGGAACAGAGCCTGGAGACGCTGAAGGCACAGCGCGCCGGGGCTGCCGCCGATCTCGGAGATGACGTTGATGCGCTCGAGGCCGAGCTGGATCTCCCCGACGCCGAGGTCCGTGACGAGGAGCTGTCTTTGCGGGTGCTGCCGAGACAGGCTGACGAGTTCACCTGCACCAGCTGTTTCCTGGTGCACCATCGCAGCCAGCTCGCTGATGCTCGCCGGACGGTCTGCTCCGACTGCGCCGCCTAATTGGTCGCCCCGCCGGAAGTTCGCCCAGGGCCTGCCGGCGCCTGCCGGATGCCAGCCGGCGCTTCGCGTCGTTGTCGCCGGCCCCGGTAGGACACCGCTGTCGGGCCTGCGCCGCCTCGCGACGCATCCGCCTGGCATCCGGCATACCCCGACGGACCTCCCAGATCGGCTTCGCCAATCCGGCAGGAACCCCGGCTTCCGGCGGCGACCACCAAGGGTGACCGGCAACGGGGGCGCGGCGTCGCGGGGCTGGGGCACGCACCTCGCGTCATCGCTGCCCACCCATCGCCGCCCGATGCACGGGTGCCCCGGCTCATCGGTGGACGCCCACCACCTCCGGTGGCTCCCCGCGCCGCTTCGCGAGGCACGCACCCTGATCCACGCTCCTCTTAGAGCGACCGGCAATAGGGG
>NZ_CAKJTO010000010.1:0-33074 GCF_917627405.1 Protofrankia sp. Cj5 | reverse complement strand
GGGCGCTCTTACTGGTCGTATTAAAAGATCTTGCTTGTTGGCCCGGCCTTGCTTGTAACTTCTTGTCGCGGTACCACTACCTAACGCAACTGAATGGTTAGGGGTGGAGAGATGGTTGACACGGAATCGTCCGCCGTCGTTGTCCCCCATCCGGACGCATCCGGTGGAAGAGCGCTGCCACTCGTCCTCTGTCGAACGTCCCCGCCGGTGTTGCCGGCCGCCCACATCCCCCGGGGCAGGCTGTGGGAGCTGGTCGATCGGGGGGCCCGCCAGGGCACCACCGTGATCAGCGGCGCGGCGGGTTCCGGCAAGACGGTTCTCGCGGCGTCATGGGCCGCGGCCGCCCGATTTCCCGGACCGGTCGCGTGGCTGTCTGTCGATGGCGACGCGGGCGCTGAGTTCTGGGCACATCTGCTGTCTGCGCTTGAGCGCGGCGGCATCCTGCCAGCTGGGCGGATGCGTGACGACCCGGCACCGTCGATGATTCCACGGCCGGCATCGGGGGGCGGCTTCGATGGGCGTTGGCGGGAGCTGGCCAACATACTCGGCGAGTTGCCCACGGCCGCTGTGCTGATCGTCGATGACGCTCATCTGATCATGGATCCGGTCGCGGTTGCCGGGCTTGAGCTGCTCGCCAGCTGTGCGGGTTCCGCGCTGCGACTGGTGCTTTGCGCGCGTTATCCGATCATCGCCCTGCACCGGCTCCGTCTCGACGGACGGCTGGTGGAGGTCGGTCCGACCGATCTCGCGTTCACCGCGCGGGAGACCGCGGCGCTGTTCGAGGCCCATGGTGTTGATCTTCTGGAGGAGGGCCGGGACCGGCTGTTGGAACGAACCGAGGGCTGGGCCGCGGGCCTGCGGCTGTCGGCGGTCCATGCGGCGGCGCATGAGCCAGCGGTCCGTGAGCCGGCGGTCGACGGCCGGGACGGCTCTTACAAGGAGATCACCAGGCGTGCTGTCGGCGAATACCTGCGCGCGGAGGTACTCGGCCGCCATCCGTGGGCGGTCCGCCGGGTCCTGTTGCGCGCGAGCGTGTTGGACCGGCTTACCGGGCCTCTCCTCGAGACGGTCGCGGCCGAGCCCTGCCCGCGGGCCGGCGCGTCGACATCCACGGGCGGAGCCAGCACCGGGGCCAGCAGTGGCGATCCTGGCGGCTCGGTCGTGGACGGGCGGGCGCTGCTGGCGGATCTGGCCCGGACCAACTCGTTCGTGATCGGTATGGACGCGGCGGACACCTGGTACCGCTTCCACCGCCTGCTTGCCGACACCATGCACGCCGATCTCGCGGGAGAGGGGCGTGAGGACGAGCCGGAGCTGCATCTGCGTGCCGCGCTGTGGTTCGCCGAACGCCGTGACGTCGCGGCTGCCGTCCGCCACGCATGCCGTGCCGGGGACTGGCGTTATGCCGCCTGCCTGCTCGTCGAGGGCGGCCTCGGAGTGATCACAGGTTCCGGTGGCCTTGCGCGTGCGGCGCAGGTCGGCCCCTTGGTGGACGTGTTTCCCGTGGGAGCTGCCGAGCAGTCGACCGAGTGCGCGCTGGTGGTCGCGGCACGTGCTGTCCGCGCTGGTGACGCCGAGGCCGCGCGGCGTTGTGTGCATAGCGCATGGACGCGGTTGGCCAGCCTGCCGATAGGCCGCAGGCGTCTGCTGGCGACCGTTCTCGACGTTCTCGACGCCCGCTGCACCGAACTGCGGGCGGATACCGAGGCAATGCTCACCTGCGCCCGCAAGCTGCTGCGCGTCAGCCGGCGTCCGGAGAGCATCGCCATGCCGGAGGGAGGAAATCCGCATAGTCCCGACGTGTGGAGCAGCCTTTCCGCCGTGCGTGCCGTCGCTTTTGCCACCCGCGGCCGCGCCGAGCTGTGGCGTGGTCGTCCTGACGGCGCATCCGAGGCCTTCCGAGCGGCACTGCGCCTTGCCCGTGAGGTGGGTGCGCACGATGTGGAGCTGTCCTGCCTGGGCGGGCTCGCGCTGGCCCATGCCTGGCGCGGGCGGCTGCGCCAGGCCGAGTTCTGGGCCGGCAAGGCCGTGGCCGCCGACCGGGGCCGGTCGGCGGCCACGGGCCGCGACGACGTTCAACCCGCCGCGGCCACCGGGCTCGCCGATGCGCATCTCGCGACGGCGCTCGTGTTCCTGGAAAAATATGATCTTGTTATGGCTGGGCGGCGCATACGTGAGGCGGAGCGCTACTGCCAGCAGTGGCCACAGCCAGTGACCGCTGAGCTCCTCGTCCTGCTCAACGCGGCTGTCCTGGCCCGTACGGGTGATGTCCGGATGGCCCGGCGGCTGGTCGGCGCGCACCGGCCGGTCGGCCTGCCCGATATCTGTGCGCGGACCCGGCTGGCCACCGATGGCGAGTTGCTGGCAGCGGCCGGCAACCCGGACGCGGCACTGGCCGTCCTGCGGCGTGGGATCACCGGGCACCGCCCTGCCCCGAGCGAGCTGCTCGCGCTGGCCCGGGTGCACCTGGCCCGCGCGGACGCACCCGCCGCGGTGGCGGTCCTGGCTCCTTTGCTACGAGCCGACACCGGCTTCGGTATCGGCAGCGTAACGGCTGCCTGCGTGCTGGACGCGGTGGCGGCCAGCCGTACCGGTGAGGTGGCGCGTGCGACCGCGTCGCTGGCCCGCGCGCTGGCGTTGGCTGAGGAGGAAGGCGTCATTCGTCCCTTCGTGGACGCGGGCGAGGAAGTGAGAGCCATGCTGCGGGCGCATCCAGGGCTAGGGGCCGCTCATCGGGCACTCGTCGACCAGCTGCTGGCCCGCGGCGAGGCCGGGCCCGCGGGGTCCAGCAGCGGGCCCGGGCGTGGAGGATCACAACGCTCCACCGCCGCCCGGCCATGGACTGAGCTGCGGCCAGCCCCGGATCGTGGGACGGAGCCAGCCGTCGGCGCCGCTCGGCCCGCCGCACCCATGACTGCCGACGGTGACGGTGCCGGCACCAGTGGTGTGACGGCTTCGCGGCTGTCCCCGGCGAGGCCGCTCGTGACCGGGCCGGCGGTGCCGGTGCCGGCGGACTCAGCGGCGCCGCCGGTGGAGCCGTTGAGCGGTCGTGAGCAGGCCGTCCTGACGTATCTGCCGACGATGCTCACAACGGCGGAGATCGCCAAGGAGATGTTCGTGTCGACGAACACCATCAAGACGCACTTGAAGAGCATCTACCGGAAGCTCGATGTGGCGCGTAGGCGGGATGCCGTGCAGCGTGCCCGAGCACTCCACCTGTTGTGATGTTCGGCAGTCTTGTGATGTCCGGTAGCCGCGCGTGGCGCACAGGAAGCTGTTTTCGGAATCTCCGTCGCTGAATTTTCACCCAGAGCAGAGGATGCGACACGCCTGAACGCAGGCGGACTGTAGTCCCCGAGACGCGGCGCGACGGTACCCGATCATGGAGGGCACGTCGTCCGCGACAGGTGAGGGGCCGGCGGTTGCGTCCGGCTCCGCGGACGCGGCGCGGAGGTGGCACGATGGACCAGGTGCTCGACCGGATGGAGCTGCCGCTTTCCGGCGTCGAAGTCGAGCTGGTGGGTTCGCCGGTCGGACTCCTGCACTGGCGGTTGAGGTCCGCGGGCGTGTCCGCGGACATTCTCGATCATCCGTTGGACCAGACACCGATTCTTGGCTGGCGCCAGGGCGCCACCCCGGTCGAGGGGCGCCGGCCACCGGTGCCCTTCACCGTCGCCTGGGGCTCGCTGCTGGGTGGGCGTGGGCCCCTGCGGGTTGTGCTCGTCCACCGTCGCCGTTTCCGGGCGACCGTGCGGCGCAATCTTGAGCCCATGACGCTCGGTGGCGCGTTCTGGATCGCTGAGGCCGAGGGCTCGTTCGAACGGCTGGTCGTGTCGGACGGAACGATCGTCGAGAGCCGCGATCTGCGGCCCATGGGCTAAGTGGTCGGCGCCGGAAGTTCATCCAGGGCCTGCCGGCGCCAGGCGGCGCCTCGCCTCATCGCTCCCCGCACATCGCTTCGCGATGCACGGGTACCCCGGCTCGTCGGCCCCGGTAGAACACCGCTACCGGGGCCTCCTCCGCCTCGCGACGCATCCACCTGGCATCCGACAACCCCCGAAGGACTTCCAGCGCCGACCACTGAGGCGAGGCTCTGGCAAGCGGCGGCTTGTGAAGGACGCCGCGGCCGGCGGGCATAATGACTGATCGTGCCTAAACGGATTCCGGTCGCTGCCGGTCGGCGGTGGGCGCATGCCGCTGAGGCCCACCGCCGCCTGGCGCCCCCGAACGTGGCTGTCGCCGCGCCCCCGCCTGTCGTCGTGCTCGTGGCTGCCGCTTGACCGCTGCTTGCCTGCCACTTGCTTGGCGTCGTGCCATGCGGCATTAGTTGTGAACTATGTGCTTGTTTGTTGTTTTTCATAGTGTGCCATGGTCGCTATAACGTCAGCAGGCTCGTCCCGTTACGACCGAACCGGTCACGGTCATGCCCGCGGTGGTCCTGTTCGTGTGGCGGGTTGCGCTGGCATCGCTTTTGTCCGTTTGTGGGATCACCATCCGGGCCCGGTCCGCGGGATTCATCGTGTTCGTCAGCCAACCGCGGTATCGACCCGCCGCCGTCTCGACAGCGACATACCACCCGGCCCAACCCGTGCGGCCGGTCATGACGCGAACGCGCTGTGGCCACCCGCACGCAGCTGTCGGTGTTCCGCCCGCGGCGCCGCGCTGATGGGCTGGCACAGGGTCAGGAGGGATCATCCAATGAGTTCCGGCACGTCTCCAAGCCCCTGGATCCGGGAACGAGATCTTGTCATTGGCATCACTCCGTTCACCGAGCCGGACGCGAGGCTGGCCGCCGCCGTGACCCGGGCCGGCGCTCTCGGCGTCCTCGATCTCGGGCGTGACGCGGCCACCGCGCGCACCGCGCTCGTCAACACGGCGCGCTGGGCCCGCGGTCCCTTCGGCGTACGTGTTCCCGCCGGCTGCGCGACCGTGCCGGGGGAGCTGCCGCCGGTGGTGGACACCGTCGTCCTTCCGTCCGGCCGTGTCCCGGGCGCTGGCCCGGCCGAGACAGGGCGGGAGGCGGCGAGGTGGGATGTCATGACCGCCGCGGCCAACGGCCACCGTCGCGTCCTGGTCGAGGTTACCTCGGTCGCCGAGGCGCGGGCGGCGATCGAGGAGGGCGCTGACGGTCTGATTGCCCGGGGCTGTGAGTCAGGTGGCCGGGTCGGCGACCTCACCACCTTCACGCTGCTCCAGCATCTGCTCCATGCCGAGCTGGACCGGCCGGTGTGGGCCGCTGGGGGAATCGGCCCGCACACCGCCGCCGCGGCGGTTGCCGGTGGGGCGTTCGGGGTCGTGCTTGACGTCCAGCTCGCTCTGGTCCGGGAGATGGAACCGCGGACCGATGTGGCCGCCGCCATCCGAGCTATGGACGGCAGCGAGACCACGGTCATCGCCGGGCATCGCGTGTATGTCCGCCCTGACCTGCCGGCCGCCCGGCTCACTGGTCATGATCTGGACGAGGCCGGTGTCGCCGGCCTGTTGGGCGCCCGTGACCTGCGCACGCAGCTCCTGCCGATCGGCCAGGACGGAGCCTTCGCGGCGCCGCTCGCTGACCGGCACGTGACCGCGGGCGGGGTCGTCGCGGCGGTCCGGGACGCGGTCCGGGAGCATCTCGGAGCTGCCGCCCGGCTCACCTCGTTGGCTCCTGGCGCGCCCTTCGCCGCCGACCGGGGTGTGCGTCTCCCGGTCGCGCAGGGACCGATGACGCGGGTCAGCGACCGGGCCGAGTTCGCCAAGGCTGTTGCCGATGCCGGCGGCCTGCCGTTCCTCGCCCTCGCCCTGCTGAGCGGGCCCGAGGTCACCGCTTTGCTGGCGGAGACAGCCGCGCTGCTCGATGGCGCGCCCTGGGGTGTCGGAATCCTCGGGTCCGCCCCGCCGGAGATCCGCGCTGCTCAGCTGGCGGCCGTCAGCGCGGCCCGTCCACCGTGCGCGTTGATCGCGGGTGGGCGGCCTGCCCAGTCGGCAGCGTTGGAAGCGGCCGGTATCGACACCTTCCTGCAGGTGCCCTCACCGGCGTTGCTCGCCCGGTTCCTCGCCAGCGGTGCCCGGAAGTTCGTCTTTGAGGGACACGAGTGCGGCGGCCACGTGGGCCCGCGCGCGAGCTTCCCGCTGTGGGAAGCCCAGATCGCCGGGCTGCTGGCCCACGGCGAGCGGGTGGCCAACGAAGCCGGGCAGCAGGCCGGTACGGAGTTCTTCGAGGGTGTGCACGTGCTGTTCGCTGGCGGTGTGCACGACGAGCGGTCCGCCGCCATGGTCGCGGCGGCCACGGCCCCGCTGGCCGGGCACGGTGCCCGGGTCGGGGTGCTGATGGGCACCGCGTATCTGTTCACCGCCGAGGCGGTTGACTCAGGGGCGATTCTGCCCGGGTTCCAGCAGGCCGCGGTGGACTGCGAGCGGACCGTGCTGCTGGCGACCTCGCCGGTGCACGTGGCCCGGTGCGCGCCATCGGATTTTGTGCATGCCTTTGCCGAACGCAAGGCCGAACTGCTCCAGCGGGGACTCACCCGCACACAGGTATGGGAGGAACTGGAGCGTTTCAACCTCGGTCGGTTGCGGATTGCAAGCAAGGGGACGCGTCGGGTACGTGACCGGCTGGTCGCCGTCGACGCCGAGGCCCAGCGTCATGAGGGCATGTTCATGATCGGCCAGGTGGCGGCGCTGCGGTCGGCGAGAACCACGGTGGACGTCCTGCATGCCCAGGTCACCGAGGGCGCGACCCATGCGCTGGCAGCCAGGGCCGCCGAGCTTGGCATCGATACGCATCCCGGCGGCGGCCGGCCGCATGGCGTGGCCGGCGGGCGGTATCAGGTCCGCGAGGCCGCCCGCCCGCTGGATGTGGCCGTCATCGGCATGGCCTGCGTGTTCCCTGGCGCCGCCGATGTGGACGAGTACTGGGCCAACATCGTCGGCGGCCTGGACGCGGTCACCGAGGTGCCCAGCAGCCGCTGGGACCCGAACCTCTACTACGACCCGGACGCGGGCCCGCGCGACACGGGACGGCGGGTGGCGTCCAAGTGGGGTGGGTTTCTGTCCCCGGTGCCGTTCGACGCGCTGGGTTTCGGTATTCCGCCGAAGGCGTTGAGCAGCATCGACCCCGGGCAGTTGCTGGCCCTCGCGGTGGCTGCCCGCGCGCTGCGCGACGCCGGGTACGGCGACCGTCCGTTTGACCGGTCGCGCACATCGCTCGTGTTCGGCGCCGAGCCCGGCGCTGACCTCGCCTCCGCGTACGGCTTCCGGTCCGCCTACCCGGCCTTTGTCGGCCCGGTCCCGCCCGCGCTCGACGAACACCTGCCCACCCTGGACGAGAACTCCTTCCCCGGCCTGCTCGCCAACGTCATCGCCGGCCGGATCGCCAACCATCTTGATCTTGGCGGGGTGAACTACACGGTGGACGCGGCCTGCGCATCCTCGCTGGCCGCGCTCGACGCCGCGTGCAAAGAGCTGGTGGCCGGCACCTCCGACCTCGTGCTCTGCGGCGGTGTGGACACCCATAACAGCATCCACGACTTCCTGCTGTTCTCCTCCGTCCAGGCGCTGTCCCCGACCGGCCGGTCCCGCAGTTTCGACGCATCCGCCGACGGCATCAGCCTGGGGGAGGGGGTGGCTGTCGTCGTGCTCAAACGGCTCGCCGACGCCGAACGCGCCGGCGACCGCATCCATGCTGTGATCAAGGCGGTGGCCGGATCGAGCGACGGGCGGGCGCTGAGCATGACCGCTGCGCGCAAGGCCGGCCAGGTGCTGGCGATGCAACGGGCCTACGCCCGAGCCGGGATCTCCCCGGCTGACGTCGGTCTGGTCGAGGCGCACGCGACCGGCAGCGTCGTCGGTGACCGAACGGAGCTCGCCAGCCTGGCCGAGGTGTTCACCGCCCATGGCGCCGCGCCGGCAAGCTGTGCCCTGGGTTCGGTGAAGTCCCAGATCGGGCACACCAAGTGTGCCGCCGGCCTGGCCGGTCTGATCAAGACGGTGAAGGCGCTGGAGACCGGTGTGCGTCCGCCGGCGGTGAACCTCAGCCAGCCGAATTCCTCCTGGGACGCGGCGAGCAGCCCGTTCTTCTTTGACACGGGGGCTCGTCCGTGGGCAGCGCCCGCGTCGCGCCGGCATGCCGGTGTGTCCGCGTTCGGTTTCGGCGGGACGAACTTCCATGCGGTGCTGTCGGCCTACGATGGTGGGCCCGAGCCCGCGCACGGTGTGCACCCATGGCCGGCGGAGCTTTTTGTCGTGCGCGGTACCGACCGGATCGCGGCGGGCCGCACCCTGGACAAGCTCGCCGAACTCATTATGATCAACGATGGCGCCGGGCAGCCCTGGAAACTGCGTGACCTGGCCGCGGCGGTCGCGCGCAGGCGCGGTGGGACAGTTCAGGTGGCGTTCGTCGCGGCCACCCTCGATGACCTGCCCGACCTGGTGCGGCGTGCGCGGGCCTTCAAGCATGACCCGAAAGCGGGGATCTTCGTTGCGCCCGCGCCCGCGCCCGCGCCCGATGCCAATGCCAATGCCGGGACGGCTGATCCGACTGGCTCCGGGCCGGCCGGCGGCCCGGATCGAAGCGGGCAGGTCGCCTTTCTCTTCCCCGGTCAGGGCAGCCAGCGGCCCGGAATGCTGGCGGATGTGTTCGTGGCCTTCCCGCGTCTGCGGCACCTGCTCGAACGTGGTGAGAAGTGGGTGAAGGCGATGTTCCCGCCGGCCGCCTTCACCCGTGCGGACGCGGCTGCCCAGCAGGAGGCGATCACCGATACACGTACGGCACAACCGGTCCTCGGGATGGCGGGACTTGCCATGAACGAGATTCTCACCGGGCTCGGGGTCCATCCCGATCACCTCGGCGGCCACAGCTACGGCGAGCTGGTCGCCCTGTGCGCGGCCGGCATCATCGACATTGATGATCTTCTATTGCTCAGCGCGGCGCGGGCGGCTGCCATCCTGGATGCCGCCAGCGGTTTCGCGCGGACCGACGATTTGGGGACGATGGCCGCGGTGGCTGCCGCCGCCGGGCCTGTTCAGGAGGTGCTGGCCGCCGGTGGGGCGGAGCTGGCCGATGTCGTGATCGCCAATCGCAACGCGCCGGAACAGACCGTGATCTCCGGTCCGGCGGACGCGGTCGATGTCGCGGTACGCCGCCTGCTGGCGGCTGGGCTGACAGCCCGGCGGATCCCGGCGGCGTGCGCGTTCCACAGCCCGATGGTCGCGGGCGCGGTCAGCGCGTTCGGCGCCGAGCTGGACAAGGTCGCGGTTGGTGAGTCGACGGTCCCGGTCTGGTCAAACACCACGGCGCAGCCGTATGAGCGGGGCGCCGATGCGGTCCGGCGGACGCTTGCGGAGCAGGTTGCGGGCCCCGTCCGATTCGTCGATCAGATCGAGGCGATGTACGCGGCCGGCGTACGGATCTTCGTGGAGGCCGGGCCGGGGCAGGTGCTCACGGGGCTGACCGGTCGGATCCTCGCCGGTCGGCCGCACACCGCCGTCGCTACGGACGTTCCCGGTGAACACGGGCTGCGCCGGTTTCTGCTCGCGCTCGCCGAGCTTGCCGCGGCGGGTGTCACAATGGATACGGCACCGCTGTTCGCCGGGCGGGACGTGCGTACGGTCTCGGCCACGAACTGCCCACGCCGGCCCGGTTGGCTGGTCGACGGCCACCTGGTGCGGACGTCCGACGGCCGCTGTCTGCCGGGCGGGCTGCGCCCCGCCGGCGAACCGCCACGGCTGGCGGGCGGCGAGCCCACCCTGTCGGCGCTCCCAGCCGCCCGGCCGCTGTCCCCACCCCTGGCGGTGCCGGCGATGGCATCGCCCGCGGCGGTACCGCCAGAGGTACCAGCGGCACCAGCGCCCGCCGCGGCAGTGGTGACACCAGCGGCAGCGGCGCTGGAAGGAAACCTGGAAGGAAACATCGCGCCGCGGGAAGCCGCCACGAACGCAACCATGATCGAGTTCCTGCGCGCCACCCGGGATCTGGTCGCCGCCCACCGTGACGTCATGCTCGGCTATCTCGGTACGGCGGCCGTGGCGGGAGAGCGCAATGCGGTGGAGCCGGCCCGGGAACCAGCCGCTCCCGCTGTTGCCCCGCAGGGGCGTCCGGCGTTGCTACCCGCCCAGCCAGGGCCGTCCGGCCCCCGTGGCGCAGGCGCGGGCACGGGGGCGCCTGCGCGGCCGTCGGCGTTGCCGGCAACGCCGGCGCTGGATCCGCCCGCGGTCCTGGCGCTCGTGCTGGAGGTGATCCGCGCGGCCACGGGCTATCCGGCGGACATCCTGGAGCCCAATTTGGATCTTGAGTCTGATCTGGGTATCGATTCGATCAGAAGGGCGGAGATCCTGGGGACGCTGACCGCGCGTGCCGGCCTGCTGGGAGGCGCCACCGCCACCACCGGCGACACGGTGCCGGAGGAGCTGGCGCGGGCCAGGACCATCCGCGGGATCGTTGACTGGATCGTCACCCGGCCGGGTCTCGACGCTGGCGCGGCGAATCCGGCCGTCGGGCCCGCTGACACAGCCGTCGGGCCCGCTGACACAGAGGTGCCGCCGACGGCGAACACCGGTTCCAGCGTTGATGTCGATACCGTCTACATCGACCCGAGCAGGCTGCTGGCGAATGCTGAACGTGAGCGGCCAGGCGCCGCATCGCTGCGGCGGTTCGTCGTCGACGTGGTTCCGCTGCCGCTGCCGCTGCCGTCGCTCGCGGAAGCTCTTGCCGCGGTCGGGACCGGCCATGGGGCGGGGGCGTTGTCGGGCGCCCGCTTCGCCGTCGTCGAGGGCGGCCTGGGCATCGGGCTGGCTCTGACAACCATGCTGGAGCGGCACGGCGCGACCGTGCGGATGTTCTCCGCCGCTGATGGGTCGCTTGCTGATCAGCTCGCGAGCGGTGTCGGAGCGGACGGCGTCCTGTGGGTGTCACCGGTGGACCGGGACGCCCCCCCGGCCCTGCCCGCCGCGTTCGGCCCGATCAAAGCCGCGGTCGCGGGCGGTACCCGCCGCCTTGTCATCGCGACCGGCAGCGGCGGCAGCTTCGGCCGGTCCGCGACCGATGAACCTGGTCCGAGCGTCGGGATAGCCGGGCTGGCCCGCACAGTCGCGCGGGAGGCGCCGCGGACGCTCGTCCGGGCGGTGGACCTCGACCCCAAGGAGGCTCCCGTCCAGCTCGCCGAATACCTGCTCGCCGAGATCCTCACACCGGATGCCCCGGTCGTGGTCGGCTACCGTCACGGGATCCGCTCGGCCCCGCGGGTGGTGCCCGCGCAGCTCTCCTCGACCGGCGTGAGCGTACCCGCGCTCGGCCGGGACTCGGTCGTGCTGCTGACCGGCGGCGCCCGCGGTATTACCGCCAGGGTGGCGCTGGCGCTCGCCCGTGCCACCGGCTGCGGGATCGAACTGATCGGCCGAACTGTCCTGCCGGCCGTACCGGAGGACCCGGCGACAGCCGCCGCGCCGGACGCACCGCGGCTGCGCCGAACCCTGATCGACGCGGGCCTGTGCCGACCGGCCGAGATCGAGGCCACGGTCGCCCGGTTGTTGGCGGAGCGGGAGGTGCGGGCCACTGTGGCGGCTCTCACGCGGACCGCGTCCTATGTTCGATACCACGCCGTGGACGTCCGGGACACCGAGGCGCTGCGCCAGGTAGTGGCGGCGGTTTACGCCGATCGCGGCAGGATCGACGGGGTTGTGCATGGCGCCGGGACTGTCGCGGACAAACTGGTCCGGAACAAGACGCCGGAGCTGTCCGACCGCATTTTCACGACAAAGGTTGAGAGCGCTCGGACGCTTGTCGACGCACTGCGTCATGATCTTGATTTTTTGGTGTTGTTCGGCAGCGTGTCCGGCGTGTTCGGTAACCCCGGCCAGGCCGACTACGCCGCGGCCAATGATGCTCTTGACACCTGTGCCCATGCCTGGGCGAGACGTTTTCACGGCCGTGTCGTCTCACTTGACTGGGGTCCGTGGGGCTCGTCCGGCAGCGAATCCGGCGGAGCTGATTTCGGTGGGGGAATGGTGTCCGCCGAACTGGGACGTCAGTATGCCCGCCGGGGCGTCGGCCTGATCGATCCGGATGCCGGAGTCGTCGCGGTACTGCGTGAACTGGCCGCCGATGTGGACGTGGCGCAGGTCGTGTACATGTGCGGAACACCCGAGGCACTCGACGGTGGATTTCCCGGTCCCGGTATCGCGGATGTCGGTCGCTGACCGGGAAATGCGCCCGACCACGACGGTACGTGGGCATGATCAGGTCGCGCCGATCCATCACGAGCCGTCCGGTGTGAACACGCGGGCGCTGGCGTCGTCCGCCAACCGCTTAAGCAGGTGGCCTCGCAAGATTCGGTGGCTTGACAGATGCCCGGAGGACGGCACGACCACGTGCCGCGCCTCGGCCCGCTGGAGTTCAGTGATCAGCTCGTCGAACGCCGCGCGCGAGCCGTTCTGGTACTCGAAGAACGTCGTGGCGTAGCAGTAACCCTCCGCCACCGCAAAGCGGCGCATCTCCGAAACAACGCGGTCAAGCTCGTCGTCCGGCACGTCATCGGGTGCGCACATGTAGCCGTATATCAAGGGTTTCATTGCTGAACTCCCGCGTTATGGAAGCGTGGTGGCTGGGCTTGGCGGGCAGGCATCGTCACCGCTCGCCAGCCCAGCCGGTCAGGAGCGCGTGAGCGCAGGGTTGTGCTCTGCGAGAACCGCTCGCTCACACGGGAAAGCACAGCCACACACCACGCACAGGCCGTGGTCGTTAGCGTGCTCGTTCAGCACAACGGTGGCGAGCCGGTGCAGCACTTCGACTCCGCTACCGATGTCGGCGTCCGTGATCGTCTCGACCATGCCCGCCGCTCACCCCGCAGCCGGAGCGAAGAAGGCCAGCAGCCGGTCACGGATGAGCGCTGCGGACTGCTCGGGAGGCTGACGGTTCACGTCCAGCCGCAACACATCGAAGCCCGGTTGAACACCTGCACCGGGGTCACGTGCGGCTGGAAGTACCGGTGAGTGACCAGCTCTTCCACGGCCTGGGCGTCGCTCATGAGCGCCCGCGGTACGCGCTGATCCCATAGGCCGTAGGTGTGCCGGATGCAGTACGCGCAGCCCAGCGGGCAGTCCTGGATGTGGTTCAGACTGAGGCCGCTCTTGCGGTACTCCACGACTTCACGGGCGCGCTCCGGAAGCTTGTCGATCTGATCCCTGCTCAGCAGGGCAACACGGGTCATCACCTGGCCAACTCCCGAATCCCTTGAGGACGGACGCGGTCCGGCGTCCCTCACGGGAGAGTAGGGACGAAAGAAGGTGGTGAATAGAAAGTTTCTTGTTATTTCTCGAAATATTACAATCGACCGGGTGGCTGCGAAACTACTCGCTATCCTCCTGGGGCTCAGGAGCAAGGTCATCAATCACACGGCTGATGATCACCCGAGCGCTTCGACCGTAGCTGGCGACGGCGGCAAGCTGCTCGAAGGCGTTGCCGTACAGCTCGATCTCTTGTGGTTGTCGCAGGTCGAGCGCGGCGCTGAAGGTTTCGACCAACACTCGTTCGTTGTCGTACATCCAGAAGCCGTGCCACGGCGAGGTGGCGTACTGCGTCTCAAAGGCGATGATCCCGAGCCGCACGTTGGTCAGTTGAGAGAGGGAGACCAAGCGGTCGAGCTGGCCGAGCATGACCTCTGTGGGGCACAGCCGGAACCTAAGCGCTGCCTCGGTCAGGATGAAGTGAAATCGCTTGTCCGGCCGGTACAGGATCTCCTGGCGCTGCATGCGGGCCGCTACCGCCTCGTTAATGTCGTTGGGCAGCTTCAAGCGGCGGATGCCCTCAGCGAAGCGAGCCCTCGCGTACTCGGCGGTCTGGAGAAGGCCCGGAATCACCGTTGCCTCGAACGCGCGAAAGAGGCGCGTCTTCTGATCCCACTCGGTCAGGTCTTGTTGGTGCGGCTTCAGGCCGGTACGCAGGATGCGCTGCCACTCGGCGTGCTGCACCTCAAGGGTGTGCAGCGAAGCGAGGAGCGCTTCTGTCTCGTCCTCAGCGTTGGTTGCCCGCGTCCAATCGCGTACGTCATCGTCGCTGGGTGTCTGTCGGCCGTTCTCCAGTTTGCTCACCTTGGAAGGCGGCCACGACAACGACTCCGCGAGCTGCCGGCCGCTGAGAGCAGCGGACGAGCGCAACTCGCGGAGTCGTTTGCCGAGGGCGTTACGGGCCTCGTGGACGTTAGAGCTGCCCGAGATGTTGTTCGGTGGCAAAGTCATCCCGTCGTACGGCGTGATGCCAGGCCGCATCATGCCAGTAGTTGTGCTTCACGATCTCGGTGGGGTCTTCGATGACCTCGCCGCCCAAGAAGGCGTCGTTGTCGTCGAAGCGCATCCGTACCAGCTTGCGTGAGTCGAACAGCCAATAATCGTGGCTGGGCAGTTCAGCGGCTTCGGCCTTGCCTCTCGGCAGGTAGCGGATGTCTTCGCCCGCGCCGTTGGTGAACTGCGCACACCAGACACCGAACCTGCTGTAATCAGTGAGGGGCACACTCACCACCCGCACGCGGGTGAACCGCTTGCCCTCCGTGGTGGCATCGCGGATCATCTTCAGCCAATCTTGCATCCACGGCAGCTCGTCATCTTCGTCTGCGAGGAACCTGCGTAGCGATTCGTTCTCGTAGTCGGCGTCGTAGGTGTCGCGGGTTTCCAACCTGAACGCGGTGTACTGGAAGGAGTGGAAGAGCTGGCCGAACTCGTCTCCGATGAGCAGGCTCAGTGCTCTCCCTCCTTGTTCAGGTAGCGGCGCGCGTACATCTTGAGTACGTCTTCCGGAATCTCGATCAGGGTCTCGTAGTCGGGCACGTCGCCCACGTCCGCGAGCGCCTGCGGGTCGGTAACCTGCCACCCCTGCGCGATGTAGGTCACCCGGTCGGTGCGGTCGGTGGCGAACAGGGTGGGCGAGTTGCCTACCTGGGAGTCAGGGTCCTTGCCGAGGAACCGGGCGCGCATGAGGCCTCCATTGCGAGAAATTTAGTGAAGCGTTCCCATCGTCCATGGTGGCGCACCGAAGCGAGCGGGTCAACGACGGGATGTGACGCAACGCCCTTCTGGCAGGGTTGATGAAGATCAACTATCGCTTGATAGAACCAGCTTTCGGGTCATGATCGGACGGTAGCAACCGACCCGACACCACGTGCGATATAATCTCTGATCCGCACGTTTGCCCTACTGGCGGGTGGTGATCGTGAGAGCTTTGGGAGATGTCGCTTATCTTGGCCGATTTCCAGCGTCTCCAGGGCGTGCCAGAACACGATGTACGCATCAGTGACCTGCGATTCTCCGATCAGTTGACCCTGGTGTGTTCCGTGCCCCGGTTGTTGCGGACGGCCGCTTTCCCCGGGCACCACGTTTTTGTCGGGGCTCCGGCCTTCCCTGGGAATGGCTCGATGCACGGCGTGAGCACGTGCTGGTCTCGTTGGGAACGGTGACACGGGAGTCCGGTGGACGGTTTCTTCGGGTCACGGTGGAAGCTCTCGAACTGTTCGGGCATCGGTTGCGGGCGATAGGCGAACCCTCCTTCCGCACAGCGGCCGGGCGGTTGCGTCAGGATTTTGTCGCCGCCGCCGCCGCCGCTGGTGGTGGGGCCGGGGCCGCCGCGGACCGCCTCCTGGAGTTGATTGCGTCCGACTGGTGATCATGGCGTGTACTGCTTTTTCGTGCCGTTTGTACGCTTATGTCGTTATGTGGGTGTCCGGCCGCGGAGCGCCCACATCGCCTGCGGCGGGTGTCGTGTCATCCCGCCAGTCCCGGACAAGCCCGATGATGAAGATCCCGAGAAAGAGAAGCAGCAATGGTAGCAAGATCATATTTGCTCCCGGCGGAAGAGGACGGCCGACGTGGCTGGCGCCGTGACGGCGATGCGCATGCCGACCCCAGGTGCGTACCCGTTCGCGGAATACATCTCACCTGACGTCCGTATTGTGTGACGCTGCGACACGTTCAGCGGTCATCGGCGGTTGTTTCGCCGATCGGGTGGCGGCAGCGTCCGGGCTGCCGTAGCGTCGCATCGAACGTCAGCTCATCCAATGTCAGCTCATCTAATGATCAAGCGTCAGTTCATCCAATGCCAGCGCGGGAGCTTCCGCCACAAGGAGGCTGAGAGGGCGGCTGGGGTCACACCCGGGTGCCGCCGACCGCCGAACCTGTCCGGGTAATGCCGGCGTAGGGAGCCATCGCCGTGGTGCCACCCGTTGACCGATCCACCCTGACTCCCGCGCAGGTATCCGCCGCCGCGTCCACCGGGAAAACCGTGCCCACTGAAAAAACCGTACCCAAGGGGAAAACCGTGCCCACCGGGGAATTCGCGCCGGTCACGTCCGGTCCGCTGCCGGGCAGCCGCAAGACCTATCTGGTCGGTTCCGCGGACGGCCTGCGTGTGCCTATGCGTGAGGTTGTTCTGTCCACGGGTGACAGCGTCATTCTGTATGACACTTCCGGTCCGTACACCGACGCCGGTCAGGTCACCGACGTGCGCCGGGGCCTGGCGCCGCTGCGGGACACCTGGATCGTGGACCGCGCGGACACCGAGACCGTCCGCAACGGCGCGTTCGTCCGGGAAACCGAGATCGGCCAGGGCGCGCGGCCCGCGGTTGGCGTTGGCGACGGCCTGGGCGGTCGGTCATCTCGCCGGGCCCGGCCTGGGCGTGCCGTCACTCAGCTGGCCTATGCGCGCCGCGGCGAAATCACGCGGGAGATGCGGTTTGTAGCGTTGCGCGAGGGCCTGCCAGTCGAGACCGTACGCGCGGAGATCGCGGCTGGACGGGCGGTGCTACCGGCGAACATCAACCATCCGGAGTCCGAGCCGATGGCGATCGGCCGGGCATTCTTGGTGAAGATCAATGCAAACATCGGGAATTCGGCGGTGGCCTCGTCCATCGAGGAGGAGGTCGACAAGATGGTGTGGGCGACCCGCTGGGGTGCCGACACCGTCATGGATCTGTCCACCGGGCGTGACATCCACACGACCCGGGAGTGGATCATTCGGAACTCGCCGGTTCCGATCGGGACCGTACCGATCTATCAGGCGCTGGAAAAAGTCGGCGGCAAGGCCGAGGAGCTGTCCTGGGAGGTCTATCGGGACACCGTGGTCGAACAGTGCGAGCAAGGTGTGGACTACATGACCGTCCACGCCGGGGTGCTGTTGCGTTACATTCCGCTGACCGCGCGGCGCAGGACCGGGATCGTCTCCCGCGGCGGTTCGATTCTCGCGGCCTGGTGTCTGGCTCACCACCGGGAGAATTTCCTGTACACGCACTTCGCCGAACTGTGCGAGATCCTGCGGGCCTATGACGTCACATTCTCTCTCGGGGACGGTCTGCGGCCCGGATCGATCGCGGACGCCAATGACGCCGCCCAGCTCGCGGAGCTGGCCACGCTGGGGGAGCTCACCTCGGTGGCCTGGGAGCACGACGTCCAGGTCATGATCGAGGGCCCGGGGCACGTCCCCATGCACAAGATCAAAGAGAATGTGGAGCTGCAGAGCGAACTGTGCCATGACGCGCCCTTTTACACCCTTGGGCCGCTGACTACGGACATCGCGCCAGGCTATGACCACATCACCTCCGCGATCGGCGCCGCGATGATCGGCTGGTACGGCACGGCGATGCTCTGCTACGTCACGCCCAAGGAACATCTCGGGCTTCCCGACCGCGACGATGTCAAGGCCGGCGTGATCGCTTATAAGATCGCCGCTCACGCGGCGGATCTCGCCAAGGGCCATCCGGGAGCTCAGGCATGGGATGACGCGCTTTCTGACGCCCGGTTCGATTTCCGCTGGGCTGACCAGTTCCATCTCGCGCTCGATCCGGAGACCGCGCAGGCGTTCCATGACGAGACGCTGCCCGCGGCGCCGGCCAAATCGGCTCATTTCTGTTCTATGTGTGGCCCTCATTTCTGCTCGATGCGGATCAGTCAGGACGTGCGCAAGTACGCCGCCGACCACGGGCTGGAGACCGCCGAGGCGCTCGAGGCGGGTATGCGGGAGAAGGCCGAGGAGTTCACCGCCAGTGGCGGGCGGATCTACCTTCCGGTCACGGACAACAGCTGAGCTGCCGTCGATTGCCGCGCGCACGGCCTGCTGTCGATGCCGTGACAGGCCGTGCGCCGGACAACTGTGGCTACCCGGTTGGGTAGTACGTGGCCGGTGGCTTCGGCTGGTGGTCGGGGCCGGTGGCTTCGGTCGGTAGGCTGGGGATGCCCGCCAGACCGACGACCGCGCCGCTACCGGCATTTTCCTCGTGGCGCTTACCGTCCGTTTTCGTACCCATCCCGCTCGAGAAGGTGTGACCATGTCAACGGAGCAGCCCGGCGTCACGGGGCCTCAGTCCGGATACCGCGCGGACTCGCTGGCTGCCGCCGCCAGGCAGGCGCCTGATGGCACCGCCGTCAGGCTCGCCGGCCGTATCATGCTGTGGCGGCGCATGGGCGGCCTCGTGTTCGGTCACCTTCAGGACAGGTCGGGCCGCGTCCAGGTCTCGCTGTCCCGCAACGACCTCGGCGAGGAAACCGTCAAGGAGTGGTCCCGGTCCGTCAAGATCGGTGACTTTGCGGGCGTCGCGGGACAGATGTACACCACCCGTAAGGGCGAACGCACCGTTGCCGTATCCGAGCTGACCGTGCTCAATCGTACGGCGCGGGCGCTTCCGGACAAGTGGGCGGGGATGTCCAATGTGGAGGCCCGCTACCGGCGTCGTTACCTGGATCTTCTTGTCAACGCCGAGTCACGGGAGCGGTTCGAGACCCGCATCAGGATTATTCGGAGCATTCGTCGTTTCCTGGAAGACAACGACTTCCTTGAGGTGGAGACGCCGATCTTGCAGGAGGCGGCGTCGGGCGCCGCTGCCCGCCCGTTCGTGACCCGGCACAACACCCTCGGTGAGGACTTCTATCTCCGGATTTCCCCCGAGACGCTCCTCAAGCGCGTCGTGGTCGGCGGCTTCGACCGCGTCTTTGAGATCGGCCGTAACTTCCGCAACGAGGGTATGGACTCCTCGCACCTCCAGGAGTTCACCATGCTCGAGTGGTACGCGGCGTACTGGGACTACCGCGACAACATGGCTTTCGTCCGAGAGATGATCATTACTGTTCTTGACGACGTCATCGGTAGCCGGACCATCACCTACGGGGGCACCAAGCTCGACTTCGGTGCCAGCTGGCCCGAGGTCGACTATCGGACCGAGGTGGCCCGCCGGACCGGGATCGACCTGAGAGTGGTGCGTGACCTTCCGGCGTTGCGTGAGCGGGTCGTCGGGCTTGGTCTGGATGTCGGTGCGGCGCCGTCGTACGCGGGCCTGGTCGATCTGCTGTACAAGAAGACGGTTCGTCCCGATCTCATCCAGCCGTGCTTCCTGCTGCACCACCCCGCCGAGCTGGTCCCGCTGGCGCGGCGTAGCGACTCCGACCCAACCCAGCTCGACAGCTTCCAGGTCGTGGTCAATGGTTGGGAGATCGTCAAGGCCTACTCCGAGCTGATCGATCCGGTGGAGCAGCGGCAGCGTCTCGACGAACAGACCGCGCTGCGTGAGGCGGGCGATGACGAGACGATGATGATGGAAGAGGATTTCATCGAGGCAATGGAATACGGTATGCCTCCCATGTCAGGACTCGGCATTGGCATCGACCGTTTCGTCGCCCTCCTCACCGACGCCCCGACCCTCCGCGATGTCGTCCTGTTCCCCACCATGCGCGGGACAAAGGGCCAGACCGCCGGCGATGCCAGCACCGATGGCATCGCCAGTACCGACAGCACCGCCAGCTGAACACACGAGGGAGGAAAGGGCCGCTCCCGCGCGACGTGGCGTGGGAGCGGCTGGGACGACGGCAGAGGTGAGTGCGCCGGGCCGCGGTAGAACGGCGGGTTACAGACTGCGGCGAAGGTGTTCCACCGTCTTGGGCAGATCCGTGATCTCAACCTCGGTCACGACCGATCGGTCCCGCGTGCGGATCTCGACGATTCCTTCCGCCGCACGGCGTCCTATGACAATCTGTACCGGGCAGCCGAGCAGATCAGCATCCGCGAACTTCACGCCGGCGGAATTCCCGGTCCGGTCGTCCACGAGGACCTCAAGCCCCTCCGCCACCAGCGGTCCGGCGACCGAGTTGACGATCTCCTCATCGATCTTCCGGCCCAGCGGAATCACTTCGACGTCATACGGAGCAAGCGCCGCTGGCCACACGATCCCATTCTCGTCATGGTGCTGCTCGATAACAACCGAAAGAATCCGGCTGATGCCGATGCCATAGCAGCCCATCACCATGGGCGCGTCCTTGCCGTTGTCATCAAGAAATGTCGCGGCGAGAGGCACGGAATACTTGGTGCCGAGCTGGAAGATGTGGCCGATTTCGACCGACCGCTCGACCGCGAGCGGGCCCGTGCCGTCCGGCGAGGGGTCACCTGACCGGACATTGGTCACGTCCGCGTATTCGTCCGGCTCGAAGTCGCGTCCCTGGTTGCAGCCAGCCACGTGATAGTCGACTTCGTTTGCCCCGGTGCACCAGTCGCGGCCAGCCGCTACATGGTGATCTGCGACGATCCGGCTGACGTGGGCCGCAAGCCCCTGCGGCCCGACGTACCCGCGAACCAGGCCGGGGTTCGCCGCGAAGTCGCTCTCACCGAGGAGGACAGGCGCCGCTCCGAGAATCGCCGTGAGCTTGTACTCGTTGATCTCACGGTCACCCGGACAGAGGACAGCTACGATCTGATCCTGTTCGCCGCCTGAGTGCGGAATCTTGTACAGGACACATTTCAGAATCCGGCTCGCCGGCAGGTCCAGATGTGCGGCGAGTTCCTCGACTCCTGGAACGCCCGGCGTGTGGAGCCGCTGGAGCGGCTGTGTCCCAGGCTCCACCGCGATAGGCCGCTGACCGTAAGCAGCCTCCATGTTCGCGGCATAACTGCCGTTGGGCGCATAGACAAACAGATCCTCGCCGATCTCGCTCGGAGCCATGAACTCGTGGTTCACATCCCCGCCGATCTCGCCGGCCTGCGCCTCCACAGCCCGAAAACGAAGGCCACAGCGGGTGAACACACGCTCGTAGGCGTTGTACATCACGTTGTATGTGGCACGGAGCGAGTCCAGGTCCGGGTGGAAACTGTAGGCGTCCTTCATGATGAAGTCACGAGCGCGAATGAGGCCGGACCTCGGCCGCAGCTCGTCCCGGTACTTGGTCTGAATCTGGTACACACTCAGCGGCAGGTTTCGGTAGCTGCTGACCTCATGTGCGATCAGGCTGGTCACCAGCTCTTCGTGCGTGGGAGCAAGGCAGAACTCCGCTCCCTTGCGGTCTGCCACCCGGAACATCAGGTCGCCATAGTCGGCCCACCTGCCGGTCCGTTCCCACAGCTCACGAGACAGCAGCGCCGGCATCAGTATTTCCTGACAGCCGACGGCGGTCATTTCCTCGCGCACGATCTCTTCGACCTTGCGGAGAACGCGAAGCCCGAGCGGAAGGTAGGTATAGATGCCGGAAGCGACCTTCCGGACGTACCCGCCACGAACGAGCAGCTTGTGATTGGCTGTCTCAGCCTCGGCGGGATCGTCGCGAAGTGTCCGGGCGAACATGCGGGAAAGGTAATCCACGGGAAAAGACCTCCGTCACTGGGAAAGTAGCCGGCAGCCGGCGGCAAGCCGTCACGCACGAGAACGACGCCGAGTCAGCCCCGCGCGGGCAGCCCGGTCAGGGCGTGTCTGATGGATCATCGTCCGCATCGACCAACATCCATCAGATACGCCCTAGATCGGTCGACGTGCGGCCTTGACGGAGCCCACTGGGAGATCCCCTCTCGCTTGATGAGCCGGCCCTCGGCCACCAGCGCCCGGCAACAAGCTGTTCCCGGGCCCTCCAAGTCTTGACAGAGCGGCACTGACCGAGTTCCAGACCAACTTACCGCCTCTGACGACCACGGCGTCAGGCCCCCTCGCCCTCCCAGCGGCGGCCCACCGCGGCTCTCACATCGCTGCGATGTGGGGCGGCGCGGCCCGTGATGCCAGGATGACCAGCCGCTGACCGCGAGAGTCGTCACGAACCGCCTACGCCGACCGTTGCTGGCGGCGCGTTCGGCTGCGCCGGTGTTTTCACGTTGTTTGTTCGTACCAAAACAAACAACCGGTTTCCGGCTGTTGTGATCGGTAGCAACCGTACGTGTGATCTTCTCCGTTCCATCCTGGATGGGCGTGAAGTACGTGAACGTACCGGCAGGGTGGCAGGCCGTCCCGATCGGGTCACCGAACGGGACAAGCTCCGGGGGTGGAGCTGTCTTTTCATTGCCGCTGGCGGATGAGCCCACTCCGGAAGGCCGCCGAGTTGACCACGGCACTTGTCGAAGACGCCATTGGCGCGTTACATGTGCCTGAACCAGGCACATCAGGCTGCGGAGGGGAGGCAGGGACGGTCGGATGATGTATGTGACTATTTTTGATCTTGGTGCGGAGATGTCCGAGCGGATCGCCGACGTGAACCGCCAGGTGATTGTGGTCTCAGCGCCCGACCAGACGGCCACGACGAACACGGTCACTCTGTGGCAGCGCACCGATGCATGCGCCGGGTGGACTCGGGCCGCGGCTCCGCTTGCCGGCCGTAACGGGGCAAACGGCTGGTCCCTGAATCACTACGATGGTGATCTATGCAGCCCCGTGGGTGTGTTCACGCTGACGGCCGCGGGCGGGCGTCAGCCCGATCCGGGCACGCTGATGCCCTACGAGTACCGGCCGTCCTACTATCAGACCGGTGAGCCGGACATGGCGGCCGCGTTCGACTACGTGGTAGCGATTGACTACAACCGGATGCCCGGCTACCCCCCGTCAGACCCCAAGCGCCCGCTCGGTACGGCGGCCGGCGGCGGTATCTGGCTGCATGTTGATCACAATTGCGCGACCCAGGGCTGCGTCGCCGTGACGAGAGAGGGGATCGTCGCCATTCTCGCCTGGCTGTCGCCCGCCAGCCGGCCGCTGATCGTCATGGGCGACGCGGCGTCGCTCGGCAAGTAGCCTCGCGCGGCAGGCGGGAGCGCACCGGCGCGGAGCGTCTGCCGGTTCCGGCCATCCGGCCATCCGGCCATCCGGCCGCGTAGCCGGGCATCAATCAGACATTTTAGCCTGGCTGGATCAGCCGGCCGGCTTTTCCGTGTGGCCGCCGAACTGCCTGCGCATGGCCGACAGCAGTTTGTCCGCGTACAGGGCCTCGCCGCGCGAGGAGAACCGCTCGTACAGCGAGGCGGTGAGCACGTGGGCGGGCACACCTTCCTCCACCGCGGCGAGTACCGTCCAGCGGCCCTCGCCGGAGTCCGACACCCGGCCGCTGAACGACGCCAGCTTTGGATCCTCGACGAGCGCCGCCGCCGTCAGATCCAGCAGCCAGGAACTGACCACGCTGCCCCGGCGCCACACCTCGGCCACCTCCGCGGTGTCGATGTCGTACTGGTAGTACTCGGGGTGCGCCAGCGGGGTGGTTTCGGCGTCATGCTCGCCGGTGTGTTCCCGGCCGATGCCGGCCTTGTTCAGGATGGCCATCCCCTCGGCGAAGGCGCCCATCATCCCGTATTCGATGCCGTTGTGGACCATCTTCACGAAGTGCCCGGCCCCGTTCGGCCCGCAGTGCAGGTAGCCCTTTTCGGCCTGGGTCGGTGCACCGGCGCGGCCCGGCGTGCGCGGTGCCGTCGTCAGCCCCGGAGCGATCGTGGCGAACAGCGGCTCGAGGCGGGACACGACGTCACGCTCACCTCCGATCATCAGGCAGAAACCGCGTTCCAGCCCGAAGACCCCCCCAGAGGTGCCGACGTCGACGTAGTGGATGCCCCGGCCGGCGAGCTCGGCGGCCCGGTCCACATCGTCGCGGTAGTAGGAGTTGCCGCCATCGAGGATGACGTCGTCGGCTTCGAAGTGTTCAGCGAGCGCGAACACGGTCTCGCCGGTGATCCCGGCGGGGAGCATCACCCAGGCCGCGCGGGGGACGGTGAGCTTCGCCGCGAACTCCGCGAGTGTGCTGGCACCGGTCGCGCCCGCGGCCGCCAGCTGCTCCACCGCCGCTGGGTTGACGTCGTAGACGACGCAGTCGTGCCCGTCCCGCATGAGCCGGCGTACCAGGTTGGCGCCCATCCGGCCAAGGCCGATCATCCCGAGCTGCACGAGATCTCCCGTAGTCGTTGGACTGGTGCGGTGCGGTGCCAGCGGCGCCCGTTTCATTGTCGCGCGGCCTACCAGCCATGACACCGCACCGCCGGAGAGTCCTGGTGATCGTTGTGCCACACGGCCCGCGGCGTCGGGACTCCGGCCGTGTACCCCTCGTGGCCCGCGGCCGGTGGGTGGCGCGGTGGGTTCAGGCGGGGGAGGCTGCGAGTGCGCCCGCGCGTTTCGCCTCGTGCTTGCGGGCGAGGGCGTCGATCGCCTCAAGGTAGCGCTCGACGTTCGTCCGGGCCTGCTCGGCCGGCGCGTCGAGGCCGTCGAGGTCGAAGAACTTCCAGTGCCGCAGGAGCGGCGTAACGACCTCGTCGTGGTGGATGCGGAGGTCGTAGATCCCGGCTCGGGCGATCAGCTTGGCCTTGCGGTCGAAGTCCTCGATGCCCGTCCCAGGCATCTGGAAGGCCACGATCTCCTCGGCGATGGCCCGCACTGTGGCGGACGGGTCAATCTCCAGCGCCGCGCTGATCAGGTTTCGGTAGAAGATCATGTGGAGGTTCTCGTCGGCGGCCACCCGGGCGAGCAGCTTCTCCGCCACGGGGTCCTGGGTGAACCGCCCCGTGTTGCGGTGGCTGATCCGTGTTGCCAGCTCCTGGAAGGACACGTAGGCGATGGCGCGCAGTGGCGTCTTGCCGCCGCCGTCGAACCCCTGCTGCATCTGCTTCATGCGGCCCCGCTCAAGGGCAACCGGATCGACACCACGGGTTACCATCAGATAGTCACGCATCGCGATGGCGTGGCGTCCCTCCTCCGCCGTCCAACGGTGCACCCAGGTACCCCAGGCGCCGTCCCGGCCGAAGGTCGTCGCGATCACATGGTGGTAGCTGGGCAGGTTGTCCTCTGTGAGCAGGCCGACCTCGAAGGCGACCTGGGCGATGTCGGACAGCCTGGACTGCTCCGGTTCCCACGGCAGGGTGTCGAAGTCACTGCCCTGGCTCCAGGGGACGTACTCGTGCGGCATCCATTCGGCGGCCAGGCCCAGGTGGCGGTCGAGGTTGGTCGCGGCGACGGGCTCAAGCTCACGCAGGAGGTCGATGTCTGTGAAGGAGGTCATGCGCATACCCTGACAGGTCAACTGGACAGCGGACTACGTCCTGTGGGCGGGATTGAAGCCTGAAAACTGTTCTCTATGAACAGTTCCGCAGGCCTGGCGGGCGGCGGGAGAGCGCCCGGCGCTCATAGCGGGGATCGCTTACCGAACGCGTCGAACTGTCGCGGAGATCGTGTCAGGACGACATCGCGGCCACTGTCAACGGACCGAGCGCGCACCGGGCGTGGTCGACCAGCGCGGCTACGCCGGCATACCCGGCCTGCTCGATTTCCTGGCACAGGCGGGCGATGTCGCGGCGTGTCATCCCGGAGTCGATGGTTGCCGCGTGGGCGACAGCCTCGTGCCCGAGGGCGATGGCCTGCTCGGGGTGGCCTGTCCTGACATGGGCGACACCCAGCCTGGTGAGGAACTCGACCCGGTTCCGCGGGAACTCGTCGTCGAGGGCGTCAAGGTCGTTGAGGGCCGCCTGGAAATGGGGTATCGCCTCGTCCGGGTCGCCGCCGGACAACAGGGCCTCACCAGCGGCGAACGAGATGTCCTTGCGGCCGGCCCAGTACATGTAGGGAGGGTTCTCATCCGGATGAACAGCGTCGATCAACGAGTAGGCGAGTGTGGTCGCGGCCACTGACTCCGCATGGTGACCGGTGCGGCTGTGAGCGACAGCCAGGTCGGCGGTGATCACAGCTCGTTCGATGGCGCTCAGCATGCTGCGGGCGCCGTCCTGGGCCGACTGGAGCAGGGTGATCGCGTCGGCCGGTTGCCCGTACCACGCCGCCTGTTCCGCCATACAGCGCAGGATGTTCGCGCCGAGAGCGGGCGCATCCGCCTCGTGGGCGGCCCGAAGCGCCACGAGCCAGCATCGCTGCGCGGCACCGTACTGCCCGACGTCGTACATCGCCCAGCCGGCCAGCCGGGCCAGCTCGGCGGCGACCGCGTACAGCCGGGCTTGGTGGATGTCGTTGTGGATGCCGGTCCGCAGCAGCCGGACGGTGATACCGAGCTCGGTGATGGACAGCGCGTGGACATCGCCACCGCCGAGGACGTCGCTCATCCGCCGCAGGGCGTCGACGCGCTCTTCAAAGCCGCGTACGAGGGGATCGTCGACAAGCTGGCCGACGGCGGCGGCCCGGCGCTGGCATGCCCGTGCGGTGAGCCAACGCTCGGCGGCCGAGTCAAGGGAGGAGCCGGACACCGGGAGGAAGCGGCGTGGCCGCTCGGTACGAGTCATCTCCGCCAGCCCGCGGGCTAGCCCGTCGTCCGCCCACAGCAGATCAAAATCGACGTTCGCGGGTGTGAGCTGTTCGACGGGCAGCGGTTCCGAGGCATCGTGATGGTGGCGGAGCGTATGCGGATCCCATCCTGAGCGTGCGTGTATTGTCACGGCGGGTTTCTCCCGTCTCCGGGCAGAGCTACTGTTGATCGTAGCCGTGCGAAAACAGCGCCTTAGAGCGCGTGTGAGATCGTCATTCCGGCTCGCCGCGTCCAGGCGCCCCCTGGCTGCGTTGTCGGCCAAACCGATACAACTCATCCGGTATCGCTTCGGCCTTCCGCCTTGCCAGGGGGCGCCTGGAGGCGGCTCGCTGATCGAAAGCCCGATCTCGCACACGCTCTTTAGCGGCTCCAGCAACAGGACTGTCCGGCTCGCGGTGCCCGGGTGGCGCCTCGCACCATCGCTCCCCGTCCATCGCCGCGCGATGGACGGGTACCCCGGTTCGTCGGTCGACGCCCAGTACCTCCGGCGTCTCCCTCCGCAGCCTCGCGATGCGCGCACGCCAACCTCGTTCCTTGGGCCATGCCCCTATTGCCGGTCGCTCTTACTCCGGTTGCTGTTCCCCCTGAATGATCCCGTGGTTTTTTCTTGGCAGGACTCGGGTCCGGGTGGTATGGCCTGCCTCCCGGATCTGTGCCAGCCGATATGCGGGAGGCGAACCCGGGGGCGCGTAACCCGCCAATGCCGTGGTCGGTATTATGTGGTGCCCATGGCGGTCGCCCGCTCTCGTGGGTAATCGGGCCATGGCCCACTCGCTGGTCGGTGCCGCGGGTAGCTGAATGTGGACACACCTCCAGAAGAGGCAGACTCCGTAACGGGAGACACGGCGGGCCGGTCCGATCTTCCGCGAACAGTGGGTTCCTTCGGGGCCGCTGCCCGCGCGAACGGCATGATGATCGCGCAGCCTTCGGTCGCTAAGGTCTTGCTACCCGAAGAATCTACCACTTATGCCGGTCATGCTCACTGGTCATGCCCTGCCTGGTGGGTCCGATGCCGGCGGATACAGTTACACGTTATCGATGTATTCACCGGCCAGAAATGCATTCACCGGTTTGTTCCCGCTGTTTATCGCGTTACCACGAGCCGTCTTTCTGGGGTCATGCTGATAATCCCTCGAACGGTGCTTTCTCGAAGGGGCGGCGCCTTGCTGCCGCCTTTTTGCCGTCTCGGGAGTAGCTCTTGACCTCGTTGAACAGCGTGGAGCAATCGCGGCGTTCCTCGCTGTTATCGGACGCTGGTGCTGTTTGCACAGCGTCCTGCCGACATCTTTGGTGTCGTTTTCCGGACCGTCGACGAGGTATTTCGCCGGGGCGGGCGCCGCCCTCAGCCAAGGGCGGGTTCGGGAGCCCCGGGCCGGAGCCGGCCGCCGCCGCGCACGTCCGGGGCACCGAGCCGGGCCGCGTCGGCGGTCTGGTCATCCGCCTGCCGCTGGGACTCGCGCTCGGCCGCCACCCGCGCCCGGTAGTGCTCGATCTCGGTGGCGGCGGTCGTGCGGTCCCAGCCCAGCTCGGGTCCGACCAGCTCGGCGACGTGCGCGGCAGCTTCGGCACCCCGGTCCCAGGCCTCGATCGAAATCCGGGTCCGGCGGGTGAGTATGTCGTCAAGGTGCAGCGCACCTTCGTGGGACGCGGCGTACACGGCCTCCGCCGCGAGGTAGGTGCTGGCCCCGCACAGCGGCCGTCCGAGGGCGGGGCGTTCCGCGATGAGGTCGAGGACCTCCCGCGTGAGGCTGCCGTAACGCCCCAGCAGATGCTCGACCCGCGCCACGTGTACCCCGCTCCGGTGGGCGAGGGTCTCCCGGGCGTTCCACAACGCCTGGTAGCCCTCGGCGCCGAGCAGCGGTATCCGGTCGGTGCAGGACAGCGGCACGTACCGGTTCATCCCGGCCAGCGCGGAGTCGACCGCGTCGCGGGCCATCACTCGGTAGGTCGTGTACTTCCCCCCGGCGACCATGGTCAGACCCGGCAGCGGCGAGACGACCGCATGCTCCCGGGACAGCCGTGAGGTGTCCTCGGACTCGCCGGACAGCAGCGGGCGCAGCCCGGCATAGACACCGGTGATGTCCTCGGTGCTCAGCGGCGTGCGCAGCACCCGGTTGACGTGCGTCAGCACATAGTCGATGTCCGCGCTGCTGGCGGCGGGGTGCGCGAGGTCGAGGTTCCAGTCCGTGTCCGTGGTCCCGATGATCCAGTGCGAGCCCCAGGGGATCACGAACAGCACGCTGCGGCGGGTGCGCAGGATCAGCCCGGTGGTCGAATTGATCCGGTCGCGGGGCACCACCAGGTGGACGCCCTTGGACACCCGGACGGACAGCTGGCCGCGGCCGCCGGCCATGGCCTGGATGTCGTCGGTCCACACTCCCGCCGCGTTGATGGTCTGGCGTGCCCGGACATCGATCTGCCCGCCGTTCTCGAGGTCGTCGACACGTACTCCGGTGATCCGTTCACCTTCCCGCAGCAGCCCCGTCACCCGGGCGCTGGTGGCGATCAGGGCGCCGTAGTGGGCGGCGGTGCGGGCGACGAACATGGTGTGCCGCGCGTCGTCGACCTGGGCGTCCCAGTACTGGATCGCGCCCACCAGGGAGCCCGGTTGCAGGGACGGCGCGGCGCGCAGCGCGGCCTGCCTGGTCAGGTGGCGGTGGTGCGGTACGTTGCGGCGGCCACCACTCAGGGTGTCGTAGAGCAGCATCCCACTGCCGACGTAGGCGCGCTCCCACATCCGATGAGTGATCGGGAACATGAAGGAGGTCGGGCGTACGAGGTGCGGGCACAGGGTCGCGAGCAGAAGCGCCCGTTCGCGCAGCGCCTCGGCGACCAGCGCCACGTTGCGCTGCTCGAGGTACCGCAGCCCGCCGTGGATGAGCTTGCTGGACCGGCTGGATGTGCCGGCCGCGAGATCTCGCGCCTCGACCAGGGCTACCGACAGCCCGCGGGTGGCCGCGTCGAGCGCCACCCCCGCCCCGGTGACGCCGCCGCCGATGACGACGATGTCGAAGACCTCGGCCTCCATCTGGCGCAGGGCGTCGTTCCTGGTGGTGGGGTTCAGCCGGGCCGGAGCAATCATCGTCTTCCCCGTTTCCGGAGGGTGGCTGCCAGATAGGGCGCGGACACACGTCACATCGTGCCTGCCGCGAATAAACTCCGCATGCCGCGTTGCGCACACTCCACCGCAGGAGCCGCCTGATGGATCTTACCTTCACGCCCGCGGAGGAGCGGTTCCGCGTGGAACTACGCGCCTGGCTGGCGGACAACATCCCGCCGCGGTGGCGGTCGCGGTCGTTCTGGTCGGCCATCGACGCGGCGGAGGCGTTCGAGCTGCGCAGGGACTGGGAACGCCGCAAGTACGACGCGGGGTTCGCCGGGATCTCCTGGCCACGGGAGTACGGCGGCCGTGGCGGGACACCCGGCATGCAGGCGATCTACGACGAGGAGACCCAGCGGGCCGGGGCCCCGCCCACCGTCAACGCCCTCGGTCTGGCCTTTCTCGCGCCCACCGTCATGGCGATCGGCACTGACGAGCAGAAGCGCGACATCATCGGCCCGATGCTGCGCAACGAGGTGATCTGGTGCCAGGGCTTCTCCGAGCCGGGCGCGGGTTCGGACCTCGCCGCGTTGCGCACCACCGGCGTGCTCGACGGCGACGAGTTCATCGTCAACGGCCAGAAGGTCTGGACGACCAATGCCGTGTACGCGGACAAGATGTTCGCGCTGGTCCGCACGGAGCCCGGCTCCCAGCGGCACCGCGGCATCTCGATGCTGCTCATCGACATGCGTTCCGACGGGGTCGACGCCCGGCCGCTGCGCCAGCTCAGCGGCGCGAGTGAGTTCGGCGAGGTGTTCTTCACCGATGTCCGGGTGAAGGTCACCGACTGCCTGGGCGGGGCTGGTGACGGCTGGTCGACGGCGATGCTGCTGTTGTCGTTCGAACGCGGCGCCTCCGGCATCGCCCAGTACACCGCCTTCCGCGGCCAGTTCGACGAGATCGTGGCCGCGGCGGCGGCCTTCGGGCGTACCGGCGACCCGATCCTGCGCCAGCGGCTCGCCAGCCGGATCGTCGAGCTCGAGTGTCTGCGCTACCACTCCATGCACATACTCACCCAGATCGAAAAGGGCGCGGAGCTCGGGGCTGAGTCGTCCCTGACCAAACTGCAGTGGTCGCACACGCATCAGGAGCTGTGGGAGACCTTCGACGACCTGCTCGGTCCGGAGGCGACGCTCACCCGGCCACGGCCCGACGCCGACCTACGCGGTATGCAGCACGAGGCGATGTGGTCGCGTTCGGTCACGATCTGGGGTGGCTCCTCGCAGGTGCAGCGTAACATCATCGCCGAGCGGCTCCTCGGGCTGCCCCGATGACCTTTCCGGCCGTCGTCGATAGGACCAGCCATGTACTTCGCACTCACCGACGAGCAGCGTGCTCTGGGTGAAACCGTCCGTGCCTACCTCGCCGACCGGTTCGACCTGACAGCCGTCCGTGCCGTGTTCGAGGACCAGCACGGCGACGGTAACCCCACCGAGCTGTGGAAGGCCATCGGCGCGTATGGATGGCTCGCTGTCTGCGTCCCCGCGGAGCACGACGGCCTCGGTCTTGGCCTGGTGGATGCCCAGGTGGTTGCCCGCGCGTTCGGCGCGGGAGCCGTACCCGGGCCGTGGCTGCCGACCGTGCTCGCGGGTGAGGCGCTGCGGCTTGCGGGTTCGGACGAGCAGAAGAGGTCCTTGCTGCCCGCTGTCGCCTCGGGCGCGCTCGTGGCCACGGTGGCGCCGCGCGGGCCGGCCGGCCGCTACGATCCCTCGGGCGTACGGGTCACGGCTGACGAGGCGGGCCGGCTGACCGGATCGGCTCTGCCGGTCGAGTACGCCGAGACCGCACAGATCATCGTGGTGGCCGCCGTGGAACCGGCTGGCGAGGTCGGGCTGTACCTGGTGGAACCGGAGCTGCCGGGGGTCGCCGTGACCGGGCTGGAAAACTACGACGGCACGGTACGCACGGCTTCGGTGGTGCTTGACGGCGTCCCCGGGCAGCGGTTGCCTGGCTCGTCCACGGCCGTCTTTAGCGATCTTCTCGACCGGGGTGCGGTGCTCACGGCGGGGGACCTCGTCGGCCTCGCCCGGGAGGCGCTGCGGCGCACGGTCGCCTATGACCGCGACCGGGTGCAGTTCGGCCGGGCGGTCGGATCCTTCCAGGCGCTCAAGCACCATCTCGCCGACCTGCATGTTGCCGTGACCATGTCCGAGCACGCGGTGCTGTACGCGGCACACGCGCTGGACGCCGGGCTTGCGGACTGCCGGCTCGCGGTCGCTGTGGCCAAGAGCAAGGCCTCGGACACCGCCCGGGAGGTGACCGCCGCGATGATCCAATATCACGGCGGGATCGGCTACACCTGGGAGCACGACGCCCACTTCTTCTACAAGCGTGCCAAACGCGAGGTTTACAGTTACGGCGATCCGGTCCAGCACCGGGACCGGATCGCTGCCCTGACCATCGGCCGGATCCCCTCGACCACCGTGGACGGGGTCCCACCGACGCTGGCCGTGCCCTGATCAGCCGAGGGCGGCGTGACGATGTTCGGAAGCCCACCGTCCGCTATCCGTCCGGCGCGGCCAGCAGCGCTTGGACGTGGGGGAGCGCGGCGGCACGGTCGGCTGGCACCAGACCGATGCGGGTGCGCCGGTCGAGTAGGTCACCGGCGTCCAGGGCGCCCTCGTGCCGCAGCGCGAACAGTATCTCCGCGCCGGTGGTGTCCACCCGGCCGCACAGCGGCGCGAGAAGCCGCGGATCACCCCGCGCCTGCGCGACCACGGTGGGTGCCTCGGTGCCGTAGCGGGCGACCAGCCGGCGCGGCGCGGCCACTTCGGCGAGCGTCGACCACCCGGCCGCGCCCACCAGCGGCAGGTGCTGGGTCCGGCACGGCCCAGGGCGCAGCCCGCGCGCCCGCGCCAGCTCGTCCACGGTGTCGGCGGCCATCCGCCGGTAGGTGGTGAGCTTGCCGCCGACGATGGTCACCACGCCATCGGCCGAGGTGATGACGGCATGGCGACGGGAGAGGTCGGCGGTGCGCCCGGACGCCCCGGACGCCCCGGCCGGCAGCGGGCGTAACCCGGCGAAGGTGCCCAGGATGTCAGCCTGGTCAACGGGTACCGCCAGAACGCCGGAGATGACCTCGCGCAGGAACTCGGTCTCGGCCGGAGTCGCGGCCGGGGTGTCGGTCACGGCGTCGACGGGTTCGTCCGTGAGCCCGACGTAGACCCGTCCGCCGGGCTGTGGCAGCGCGAACACGTACCGGTTGTGCTCGTGCGACACCGGCACGGTGATCGCCGTCCGGAGCCCGCCGAAGGCGCTGTCCGCCACGACGAGGTGGCTTCCGCGGCTCGGGCGCACATGGACGTCGCCGCACAGCTCGCCAGCCCAGACCCCGGTCGCGTTCACCACAGCGCGGGAGCGCACCGTGACCGCCGAGCCGGTGAGCGTGTCGATCGCGGTGGCACCGTCGCCGTCGACGGCGACGGCCCGGCAGCGGGTGATTATCCGCGCGCCATGCCTGGCCGCTGTCCGTGCGATCGCGACGACCAGGCGCGCGTCGTCGACG
>NZ_CAKJTO010000009.1:0-68235 GCF_917627405.1 Protofrankia sp. Cj5 | reverse complement strand
GACCTCAGCACGACCCTTGAGGGCTACATCGCGCTGCGGCTTGCCGGGGACAGTCCGGATGCCCCGCACATGCGGGCCGCCGCGGCGTACGTCCGGGAGAACGGCGGACCCGCCGCCACCCGGGTGTTCACCCGGATCTGGCTGGCGATGTTCGGCGAGTGGTCCTGGGACGACCTGCCGGTCATGCCGCCCGAGCTCGTGCTGCTGCCGTCGTGGTTTCCGCTCAACCTGTACGACTTCGGCTGCTGGGCCCGGCAGTCGATCGTGCCGCTGGCCATCGTCGGCACGTTCCGGCCCAAGCGCTCGCTCGGCTTCGGGATCGACGAGCTCAAGGTCGAGTTCCCGGCGCGGCCGCTGGCACCGCTGCGGTCCTGGACGGGCGCGTTCCAGCGGATGGACGCGTTGCTGCACCGGTACGAGCGCCGCCCGCTGAAGCTGCTCCGCCGGCACGCGATGCGCCGAGCCGCCGAATGGATCATCGCCCGGCAGGAGGCCGACGGCTGCTGGGGCGGCATCCAGCCGCCCTGGATTTATTCGATCATGGCGCTGACCATGCTCGGCTACCCCATGAACCATCCGGTGATCGCGACCGGGCTGCGTGGCCTGGAGCGTTACACAATCCGGGAGCGGAGGCCGGAGGGGATGGTCCGCCGGCTGGAGTGCTGCCAGTCCCCGGTGTGGGACACCGCGCTCGCCGTCGTTGCTCTGCGTGATGCGGGTCTTGCCGCCGACCACCCGGCCATGGTGCGCGCGGCCCGCTGGCTCGCGGACGAGGAGGTCACCATTTCCGGCGACTGGGCGGTCAAGCGTCCAGCGTTGGCCCCCGGTGGCTGGGCGTTCGAGTTCGACAACGACGGGTACCCCGACGTCGACGACACCGCCGAGGTCGTGCTGGCCATCCGCCGCCTGCTGCAGCCGTACAGCGGTATCGGCGGGATCGGCGGGATCGGGACCGGCGGGATCGAGGCCGCTGGTACTGGGGCCGGTGGGATCGAAACGGTGGATCCCACCCTCGCGGCCCGGCTGCGGGCAGCCGAACGCCGCGGTGTGGACTGGGCGATCGGGATGCGCTCGGCGGACGGCGCATGGGGGGCCTTCGACGCTGACAACACCCGGACGCTTCCTACGAAGCTGCCCTTCTGCGACTTCGGTGAGGTGATCGATCCACCGTCCGCGGATGTGACCGCGCACATGGTGGAAATGCTCGTCGAGGTCGGCCAGGCCCGCAATCCCATCACCGAGCGGGCGGTGAGCTGGTTGCTGGCCAACCAGGAAGCGGGCGGTTCGTGGTTCGGTCGCTGGGGCGTCAACCATCTCTACGGTACCGGCGCGGTCGTGCCGGCCCTGATTGCCGCGGGGGTGTCCGCCGACCATCCGGCGATCACTCGGGCCGTCCGGTGGCTGATCGAGCATCAAAGACCTGACGGCGCCTGGGGTGAGGACCTACGCTCCTACACCGATGACGCCTGGATCGGCCGTGGTGAGCCAACCGCTTCGCAGACGGCGTGGGCGCTGCTCGCGCTGCTCGCCGCCGCCCCGGCCGCTCCCGCGGTCGAACGGGGAGTGCGTTGGCTGGTTGACACGCAGCGGCCGGACGGAACCTGGGACGAGCCGTACTACACGGGCACCGGGTTCCCTGGAGATTTTTCGATCAACTACCATCTGTATCGGCTGAGCTTCCCGCTGACCGCGCTCGGCCGATACCTGAGTGGCGGGTCCGCATCATGACTTTCTCGGCACCGGACACATCACGGACAGCGGGTCCCGCCGAAGCATCCAAGCCGTCGGCGCTCCCGGCATCCCGGACACCGCAGGCAGCGCCAGCACCGCAGGTATCACCAGCACCGCAGGCAGCACCGGCCGTCCAGGCGGCCGACGCCGTGACCCCTGGCACGCCGGTCGTCGCCACGTCGACAATCACGGCCAGATCGTCGATAACCGGGTCCTCCTCGGCTGGGGCCGAGCTGGGCCAGGCTGGCGCACCAGCCCTGTCCGCGGCGGCCCGGCGCCGGCCGAGGCTGGTCGTGGCCGCGCCGTTGCGGCTGGAGGCCTGGGCCGCGGCCCGCTCCGGTCTGCCCGCGGGCACGATCCTCATCCGGACCGGAATGGGCCCCGCTCAGGCCAACCGGTCCATCCGGATCATCCGGGAGGCCCGGGCCGATGCGGTGGCCCTGGTCGGTCTCGGCGGTGGGCTCGCGTCGGGGGTCAAGCCGGGGGACGTCGTGGTGGCCGACGAGGTCCGCACCTCCGACGGTTCGGTGAGCGCGCGCTGCCCGTCCGCCCCCCTGCTGGCTGGTGAACTGCGCCGGGCAGGCCTGACCGTCCATGTCGGCCCGGTCGTGTCGGTGCCCCGGCTGGCGATCGGCACCGCGCGCGCGGAGCTGGCGGCGACCGGGGCGATCGCCGTGGACATGGAATCCGCGCAGATCGCGCCGGGGGCGAACGGGGTGCCGCTGGCGATCGTCCGCGTCATCGTCGACACCGACGAACAGCCGTTGGGACGCTTTGACCTGGCCCGCCGGGGGATCGCCGGACTGCGGACGATGATGACTCTCGGACCGGTGCTGGGGCGCTGGTCAGCGGCTGTCGGATCACGTCAGGTGCTGCTTGCCGAGCCCAGGGCGTTCTGTGCCGGCGTCGAACGGGCGATCGAGGTGGTCGAGCGGGCACTGGAGATGCACGGGGCGCCGGTCTACGTGCGCAAGCAGATCGTCCACAACAGTCACGTGGTAGCTGATCTTGCTCGTCGCGGTGCGATCTTTGTCGAGGAGCTCGATGAGGTTCCAGCCGGGGCGACTGTGGTCTTCTCCGCGCACGGAGTCGCCCCCGCTGTCTGGGAACAGGCCGGCGATCGCAGCCTGTCGGTGATCGACGCCACCTGTCCGCTGGTTGAGAAGGTCCACGCGGAAGCTCGCAGGTTCACCGCGCGTGGGGACACCGTCCTGCTTATCGGGCATTCCGGGCATGAGGAGGTCGATGGCACGCTCGGGGAGGCACCCGGGAAAATCACATTGGTGGAGTCACCCGATGACGTCGCCAGGCTCGAGGTCGAGGACCCCGAACGGGTCACCTATCTCATGCAGACCACGCTCGCGGTGGATGAGGCTGAGGAAGTGGTCGACGCGCTGCGTGACCGCTTCCCGTCCGTGGTCGGGCCGGGATCGGCGGACATCTGCTATGCGACATCGAACCGGCAGAACGCCATCCGGCGGGTTGCCATCGAGGCCGATCTGGTGCTGGTGGTCGGGTCGCAGAACAGCGCCAACTCACGCCGGCTGGTCGATGTCACCGAACGTGAAGGGGTGCCGGCCCGCCTCGTCGGGGACGTCGGTGAGGTGGACATGCGCTGGTTGGTCGGTGCCGACACCATCGGCATCTCCGCGGGGGCGTCCGCGCCTCCCACTCTTGTGGACGAGCTGAGCAGGGCGTTGTCGGGTCTTGGACCGACCACGGTCGCGGTCCGTTCGGTCGGTACCGAGACGATCTCGTTCCATCTGCCCAAGGAGCTGCGCCGCCAGCCTAAGTAGTACTCGGCCCACGGAGTACTCGGCGGTGTGGTACCTGGCGGTGCGGTCCACGCCGCCGGCACGGGCGTTGGGTAGTCCACGGATGTCATTGACTACACGGCGCCCGCTTCTGGCTACCATTGGCAACGTGCGTGTGTGCTGAAAAGCATGCGGTGTGAGTCCTGCTACGGTCCACCCGATGCGCCAGGTGTCGACCGATCCGGTCCCCATAGCCCAGTTGCCGCTGGTTCACGGCATCGGTGTGCTGGCCGATCGGGCTGGCCGGGAGCGGCTTGATCAGCAGGGCTCTCCCGGCGCGCCGCTGGGGCCGGCCTTGCCGTCACCGCGGGACCAGGCGCAACGGCTGCCGGTGTTCGGGTCCAGGCCGGGCTTGGCGCTGTTCGTTCTCGGCGCGTTTTCGTTCACCGTGAGCCTGCTGCTCCAGGCGACGCTTTTCCGTCACGGCTCGGGTGACGCGGACGAGGCCGCCTACGTGCTCCAGGCCCGGATGCTGCTGCACGGGCGGCTGACGCTCGACCAGAACCTGGTGGACCCGTTCTTCCGCCCATGGCTGACCGGCGTCCACAACGGGCGGGTCTTCACCAAGTACCTGCCCGGCTGGCCCGCGATGCTCGCCGTGTCCCAGCTGCTGTTCGGGACGATGGCTGTTGCTCCCGCGCTGGCGGCCACGGCCTGGGTGGCCGCCACCTACCGGCTGGCCCGAGAACTGTTCGATGACGTGGCGACCGCGCTCACCGCCGCGCTCTTCCTCGCGTTGTCACCGTTGACCCTGTTACACACGGCGCTGCCGATGGCGTATGCGTTCACATCCGCTGTTCTGACGGGCGCGATGGCCGCGCTGTTGCGCGGCACCCGCACCGGAGCCCGCTCATCGCTGCTGGCCGCGGGCGTGGCGCTCGGTCTCGCCGCCACGGCCCGCCCGTTCGACGCCGCGCTGGTGACCACGCTCTGCTTTCCGTTCCTCCTGGCCCGCGGGCCACGTTCGCCCCTGCTTCTGCTGCGCCACGCGGCATGGGTCTCGATCGGAGCGGCACCGTTCATCGTTACAATCATGGTTTTCTGCCGATACGTCACCGGATCGGCGCGGATATTGCCGCTTGCCGCCTCCGACCCGTTGGACCGCTTCGGTTTCGGCGCGCGGCGGATCCTGCCGTCCGAACCAACGGTCGCCTTCACCAGACGTCTTGCCGGGGAAGCTTTCCGCGCGACGTTGGACGCGGCGCCCGGCTGGTTGTTCGGTGGGACCGCGCTCGTCGTCCTTGCCGGGTTCGGCCTCCTCACAGGCCTCGCGCTGGGGGGACGGCGTGCCGGGCACCTGCTGCTCGCCGTCATCGTGCTGGGAGTCTTCGCCGCCTACTTCTTCTGGTGGGGCAGTGCCATGGCGCTGCCCGGCCTTGTCGCCGGCCTCGGCCCTCACTACCACATGACCGCTCTGTCACCAGTGGTTATTCTGGCCGCGAGCGGGGCGCGCCGGCTGTGGCGGGCCGTCCCCGGGCGGCTCCCGCGGCCGGCGCGGACCGCGCGGACCGCGATGGCGGCTGGCTGCGGGCTGGCGCTGGCGGCCGTGACCGCGGCCGGGCTACCAGCCAAGGTCAACGTGCAGCGTTATGTCAACGCGGTCGACGGGCAGGTGCTCGGTCTCATCCCGAAAAATCTTGCTGGGCCGGCGGTCGTCATCGTGGCCCCGCCCACTCCCAGTCGCTACACACAGGTTCCCTACCATTTCTTACGCAACGATCCGGAACTGTCGGATGATGTACTGTATGCGGCCGATCTCGGTGCGGCTGACGTGCGGCTCGCTGAGACGATGCCGGGCCGGCGGCTGTACCGGCTGCGTCCCGACGAGATGATCGAGGCGGAGAACCCGTGGAGCACGCGGGGCTCGTTCGCTGAACTCCATCCCGTTGACGGGAGTAAGATCAAAATCCGGGTGTCGGCGGTACTCCCTGAGAACGTGCCCTATGCCTCGGTCTATCTGCGCGTCGGAGACCGGACAGTGACCCGCCCGCTGCCCGCCACGCCCGCTACCGGCAGCGCTGGCTCGTCTCAGGCGGTGACCTGGACGCTCACCGGCGCGGCTACCGCGGGCGCGGCCGGCACTGCCGGGGCTGATGTCAGCCTGGCCGCGGTGAACCTGCCGGACGAGCTGGTCGTGGGGCTGGTGGCGAGCGACCGTCCAGATATGGCCCGCGCGTGGCGCTGGGAGGACCGCATCCCCGTAGCACGGCATCCGGACGGCCGACTGGTCGCCCTGACACCGGGCCAGGGCTGGCGACAGGTTCCGGGGCAGCACGGCGAGGGCTGGGTACAGGCCGCGATCACGGGCGCCCTGAACATTGCCGTCGAGCCGGGCGGCCGGGCGCCATCGGATGGATCGGAGTAGCCAGCCCGAACAGCCCGAACAGCCCGATCAGATCAGATCAGATCAGATCGGGCTGTTCGGTGTACAGCTCACGGATGATCGACAGGTCGAACATCCGCCTGGCGGCAGGGGCGGCCGCGCTGTCTGACAGCACGCGGACATTGGCCGCGATCAGGGCATCAGTCATCGTGAACAGGCCGTTGCGACGGGTGTCCGCGGTTTCGACGAGGGCGCCCAGTTTTTTGTTCTTCTCCAGTTGCTCACCGACGTCGAGCCCGGCCGACCGGGCGTAGACATCGGTGACGAGCCGGGTGCCGGCCATCGGGTCGGTCAGGTCGTCCTTCCAGCCCCGGACCTCGGCGGCCAGGAACGCTTTGATTTTCTTTCTCGCCGTGGTGACCGCGTCCGCACTCACCACGTACACGTTGGAAACCAGCGGGTAGCCGTGGTCGGCGAGCAGAAACGTCATGGTTTCGACGCCCTGGCGGGCGAGGACCGCCGGGGCGTCGGTCACCACGGACAGGATGCCGTCGACCTGGCGGTCCGCGACCGCCCGCACGTAGTCGGGCAGGACGACCTGGGTGATGGCCGTCCCCGCGATTCCCGCGGTGGCCAGAAAGGACGTCCAGACGGCAGCGCTGCCTGCCGCCATGCCGATGCGCATCCCGGCCATATCCTGTGGCGTTCTGATCGGTCTGTCCGCCGGCGACACGATGGCCCAGGGGGACTTCTGATGCTGCGCGCCGATCACCCGTAGCCGTGCGCCGTTGGAGATCTCTTTCACCAGGGCGTCCGGTGTGGTCACACCGACGAGTGCCGAGCCCGAGGCCACCGACGCCGCCATCGCTCGAGCCCGCGGGCCACCCTCATGGAACTCCGCGTGGGTGAACCCAGCCTGGCGGTAATAACCGCGTTGGTCGGCGATATAGGAGCCGGCGAACTCGACATCGGGCTTTCCCGGGAGCCACAACGCCAGCGGACCGAGATCCAGCGTTCCTGTTCCGGGGCTGGCCGGTCTGCCGATCCGCCGGACGGCCCAGGCCGCCGATCCGGCGCCGGTGCCGAGCCCGGCGGCGGCAACGGCGGCGAGCAGCAGCCCTCGCCGGGACAACCGGGCACCGGCTGAGCGCTTGGTCTTCCCCGCATCGTTCACGGCCCGCCTCGCGTCCGGCCCGACCCACACCGGTTGTTCGATCGTGGCCGGGTCGACATCGAGCGGCGGCCGCGGCCGGCGCGGTTTCGGCGTATCGGGAGCCAGCACCGCCAGGCCGACAGTGTCGAGATCATCGCCATCCCGTCCGCTGGCGTTGGCCCTGGCGGCTGTGATCCCGGCGGGTGTGATCCCGGCGGCCGCGATGACGCTGTCCGCGGTCGTATCGACGGGAGGCGGCTGTCCGGCGACCGGCTCCGCGGTCTCCTCGAAGCCGCTCCGGCTGTCCGTACCGTCCGGGCGCAGTCCATCGATAACACTAGCGACCATGGTCGGTGCTTCGTAGAAGGCGCTTGCGGTCGGCCAGGCGTCGGGGCTCGGTGCTGTCGCTGCCACCGCCGGTTGTGCGGCCGGTGCTGACAGAAGCGCTTGCAGCTGGCGGCGAATCCGCTCCGTCGTGGGCCGGGCGGCGGGTTCTTTGGCCAGAATCGGCCGGAGTATCAGAAAGGTCCGAGCCGCGTGCACCGGTGCGCTCGGCCCTTCGTAGACGACCGCGTGCATGGTCGCGAAGGTGGTGTCCCGACCGAACGGGGAGACGCCTTCCGCCGCGTGCAGCAGGGTGGTCGCGAGTGAGAAAAGATCGCTTGCGGGACCGGCTGTATCTCCTCGGATGCGTTCTGGGGCCATATAGGCGGGAGTGCCAACCACACCGCCCGCGGCTGTGATCCGATGATCCGTTTCGTAGGCCGCGACGCCGAAGTCCGCGAGTTTGACGGTACCGTCAGCTGTGATCAACACATTCGAGGGTTTGACGTCGCGGTGCAGAACTCCTTTGCGATGCCCGTGTACAAGCGCGTCCAACAGGGCGATCCCGATCCGGGCGACCTCTCGTTCAGCCAGCGCGCCGTCTTGCGCGATCACTGTCGCCAGTGAGCGTCCCGGGACCAGATCCATCACGATCCACTGCGCACCGTGGTCCTCGACCAGGTCGTACACGGTGACCACATGGGGATGAGCACCGAGCCGCGCGGCGTTACGCGCTTCGCGGCGAGCACGTTCGATCAGCAGTTCGCGATCGTGGGTCGAGAGGTTGTCAGGAATACGGATCTCTTTGAGGGCACGCTCGACACCGGCGTCGGTGTCGACGGCCCGCCAGACCGTCCCCATCCCGCCTGAGCCAAGCTGTTCGACCAGCCGGAACCGCCCGCCGATCAGGTGCGTGACCGTGTGCCCGCCTCGCGTCATACGTCCGCCTTCACCCTGCAACGCGTGCCCAGCCCCAGGTGGCCCCCGCGCTGTTGCCCACTGTCTTTTTCGCCGATGTTAGGCGCAGCCGGGGACAGCCATTGGTTGGCTGGTTCGGGACTCACCGGTCAGGTCTACACACAATCACCGCTTGGATTGCGGCCGGGCCGGTCATCCGGGCTCGATGTCACGGATTTGGCGAACCTGGACCCCCCGGGAATGGTGTGCGTCACGCCCGGATCGCTTTTGAAGTCCGAGCAGCCGGTGCCGGGATGGGTGCCGGGGGCCGATGTCCAGTTTATCGGGGCCGGTGTGACGTTCGTCCAACACCGGCCACACAGCGGACGCACGGCACCGACCGGCCACCGAACACGGCCCAGGCGCCTGCCGTGCGATGGCCGCCCGGTCCGCGGGCCGTCCGCCGTGGACCGGTTCTGGCTGGGCCGCTGGACCTGCCGTCCGTCGTCGGTATCCACTGCCGATCATGATTCGGCCGCTGTCGGGTTTCCGACACGCGTTCGTCCGAATTTCTGGTCAAAAACCCTGACTATGCGGTTGACCTGCGGTGACGGATGCCAGATGTGGCCCGGGGCCGGTGGAGCGGCCCGGGAGAAGTGGCCGATTCAACGTTCTCGATGAACATACAAGCTGTACGTACACCCTGTATGTTCTCGAGGTGGAGCGGTCGTCCGGCCGCACGATGTCGACGCCGAAGGGCGGTATTGCCATGGCGGTGGAGTGGCGGTACTCGTTGCGGATCGGGATGTACCTGGCCAAGCAGAAAGTGCTGCGTCGTAAGCACTTTCCGCTTGTTCTCGAACTCGAGCCGTTGTTTGCCTGCAATCTGTCATGCACCGGATGCGGCAAGATTCAGCACCCGGCGTCCGTGCTCAAGCAGCGGATGAGCGTCGAGGACGCCATGGCCGCGGTGGAGGAGTGTGGCGCGCCGGTGGTCGCGATCGCCGGTGGTGAGCCGCTGATGCACCCGCAACTCGACGAGATCGTCCGCCGGCTCATCGCTCGCAAGAAGTTTGTCCTGCTGTGCACCAACGGGCTGTTGCTCCGCAAGAAGATGGCGAAATTCACACCGTCGCCCTACTTCACCTTCATCGTCCACATCGACGGGCTGCGGGAGCGGCACGACGCGGTCGTGGAGAAGGCGGGCACCTTCGACGAGGCGATCGAGGCGATCGCCGCGGCCAAGGCCGCGGGCTTCCGGGTGGGCACCAACTCCACCTTCTTCAACAACGACAGCCCACAGGACGTGATCGACGTCCTGTCCTACCTCAACGACGAGGTCAAGGTCGACCAGATCCAGCTCTCGCCCGCCTACGCCTACGAGAAGGCGCCCGACCAGGAGCACTTCCTTGGCGTCTCGCAGACCCGCGAGCTGTTCTCCAAGGTCTTCGGTGACGGTCGGCGCGAGAAGTGGCGGCTGAACCACTCGCCGGTCTTCCTGGACTTCCTGGAGGGCAAACGCGATCTTTCCTGCACGGCCTGGGGCATCCCGAGCTACTCGCTGTTCGGTTGGCAGAAGCCCTGCTATCTGATGAGCGACGGTTATGTGTCGTCCTACAAGGAGCTGGTCGAGACCACCGACTGGGACGCCTATGGCCGGGGTAAGGACCCCCGCTGTGCGAACTGCATGGCGCACTGTGGTTATGAGACTTCCGCGGTCCTCGCCACCACGTCGTCGCTGAAGGAGTCCCTGCGCGCCATGCGCAGTGTCTGAGGCGCTGTGCCCCCCATCCCGTTACCGTCTGTTAGTATAGAAGAGCTGGTCGCCAATGGTGACCAGCTCTTTACTTTTTCGTTTCCAAGCCGACCAGCAGCCGGTCAAGAACCTCGCCCGCCTCACGCCGGGCTGTCGCGGGTTCGGAGGCTCGGCCGATCAACAGGCTCGCTTCGGACAGCACGGCCGCGAGCACTCGGGTGAGAGGCGCGATCGGCAGCGGGTCGATTCGTCCTTCGTCGATGGCCTTGTTCAGCCATTCGGCGAGCAGGCGGTAACCGTAGCGCTCGACCAAGACGTCCCAGGCGTCGTGACCGAGCACCGCCGGGCCGTCGACCAGCACGATGCGTTGAAAATCGCTGTCGGTGCAGATGTCGAGAAACGACTGGAAGCCGGTTCGCAGCTGTTCCCAGGCATCCGTGGCCGGTTCGTCCGTAGCGCGCTTGAGCTCGGTGGTGACGAGCTGCTCGGCGACCTCAAGAGCGACCTGTTCCATCACCGCGCTGAAAAGATCAGCTTTGTCTCGGAAGTGATGGTAAAGCGCTCCGCGCGTCACCCGCGCGTCGGCCACGATCTCTTCGGTGCCTGTTGCCGCGTACCCCTGGGTCCCGAATCGGTGTCTCGCGGCGGCCAGGAGAACCTCTCGGGTGGCGGCCGGATGCTCGCTCCCGCGGATCCTGCTCATTCGCTGATTATGTTGCACTCAGTCTTCTGGTGGGCTTGTTTGGGGGTGGAAATGTCCGTCACTGTACCTGGTTGAGCTGGCTGAGATATTTAGCGCGACCGGCAATAGGGGACGCGGCGTCGCGGGGCTGAGGCGCGCACCTCGCGTCGTTGTCGTCAGTCGCCACCCCACATCTGCGCTGGCTCCCGCCGCCGCCTCGCGATGCACGCACCCCAGCTCCGCTCCTTGATCCACACCCCTGTTGCCGGGCGCTCTTGACGATCAGATGAGGGTCGCGGTACCGGATACCGCGACGGCGCCGGTGGCCCCTCGAAGGCGCCTATGGTATCAGGACAATCTGGAGCTTCCGGTCGTCTGGAGCGCGACGATCCTCATAGTCTTATGGCTATGACCACGATTGAGCCACGCCCACCGGCTGTCGAGTGGGGCGAGCCGCGCAGCAGGACAATCACCTGGCATGATCCGATGATCGTTGCCGCGATGGCGCGGACCATGAGTGGCCTCGACTTTTTCCTGGCGATGCGTGACGGCACGGTGCCGCACCCGCCGATCGCCATGCATTTCGACTTCGAGATCGATACCGTCGCCGAGGGAGACGTGCTTTTCCACTGCACCCCGGACGAATCCGCATACAATCCGCTCGGTATGGTGCACGGTGGTCTTGTCTGCACCCTGCTGGACACGGTGACCGGTTGTTCCGTGCATACATCGCTGCCGGCCGGTCTTGGTTGTGTGTCTATCGAGATCAAGGTCAACTATCTGCGGCCGATCCACGTGGTCGACGGCCGCCCGAGCCGACTGACCGCGCACGGCTGGGTGGTGCGGCCCGGCCGCCGTGTCGTCTTCGCCGAAGGGGACGTCCGCGATGCTGACGGCAGGACAGTCGCCACCGCGAGCAGCAGCTGTCTGGTGTTCCCGCTGGAGGACATGCCCCCGTCGTCCTGATGATCGCGAATGCCGGGCGGTCGCTCACCAGCGGGCGACCATGGCCCGGCCTGCCTCCAGCGCCTGGCGCAGCGTGACCGCGTCCGATGCCAGTGCGCTGATCAGGACTCCCGGCCCGGCCAGCGGGAGCAGGGCGAAGGTGTCGGTGACGGCTGCGCCGGTCGCGAGGCCGGCTGGTCCGGGTCCGGCGATCAGCAGTGAACCGGCCACGCGAGCGGTACCGAGAACAGCCGGTCCGTCGAGGCCGGGCATGGTCGGGCCGAGAGTGAGTTCCTGGCGCAGCAGCGGCCGCCACGTCCGGTCGTGTCCCTGGTCCCGGTCCTGCTTCTGGTTGTGTTCCTGGTTGTGTTCCTGGTCGCTGACGTCGACGCGCAGCGCGGTGGAGATCGAGCCAGCCGGTTCGCCGAAGCGCCCGAGGACGATCTCCTCCCGCCACAGCAGGCAGGCGGTCGATGCCAGCCGGATGCTCGCCCGCATGCGGTGCCGGCAGCCGCGGGCGGCCACCGTCGGCTCGGGCAGATACACGAGCGCCGCACCGGGCCCGACGTCGGCATGGACATCGAACAGGGAGGACCGATCCGTGTCGTCCCCATGGTCGTGCCAACGGTCGTCACTCTGGTTGTCACCGCGGCAGTTCCCCTCCCCGTGGTCGCCGCGCCCGCCGAATCCGGGCAGGGCGACGGTTGCCGCGACCGTGCGAAGCCGCAGGCACACTCCGGTCCCGACAGCGATGTCGAGCCGCAGCCGGTCACCGGCCAACGGGCCGGCCGCGGCATTCACCAGATGGACGGTCACGGTCGGCCGGCGCATACGCTGTGGATCATTATGGCTGCCGTGCCTGTCAGTCGTGCCGGTGCGGCGCAGCACCAGCGGTACCTGCGACCGAAGTTCGCTCACCCGGATCCCGCCGTCATCGGTCGGATCGACCCGTACGGCAGCGTGCGCGCTGATCGATGCCCGGCCCCGGCCGCCGTGGTCGATGCTGGCTGCCGGCCGCGGCATGTTCAGGCCATGCTCCCGGGCCGGGGAGCCCGCGCCGGCTGGGTACCCGGCAGCGGACGTTGTGACAGCACCCATTGGGTCACTGGTGCCGCTCCTGGTTCGACGGCAAGCGAGGTGAACAGCACCGGACGTCCGTGCCGGATCCGTTCGGCATCCCGGGCCATGACGCCGAGGTCCGCGCCCACCAGCGGGGCGAGGTCGGTCTTGTTGACGACGAGCAGATCACTGTTGGTTACCCCAGGTCCTCCCTTGCGGGGCACCTTGTCGCCGCCGGCCACGTCGATGACGAAGATCTGCCGGTCGATCAGGCCGTAGCTGAAGGTTGCCGTCAGGTTGTCTCCACCGCTTTCAACAAAAATCATATCGAGCGGGCCGCAGTTCGACTCCAGGTCCTCGACGGCGTCGAGGTTCGCGGTGATGTCGTCCCGGATGGCGGTGTGCGGGCAGCATCCGGTCTCGACCGCGCGGATGCGTGCCGGGTCGAGTACACCGGCCGCGCGCAGGAAGTCGGCGTCCTCGGTGGTGTAGATGTCGTTGGTCACGACGGCGAGCCGCAGCGTGCCGGCGAGGCTCCGGCACAAGGCCGCGACCAGCGCGGTCTTGCCGCTGCCGACCGGCCCGCCGATACCGATGCGGACCGCCCGGCCGGCTGGGAGCACGCCCGGCGGCATGCGCGGTGTCGCCGCGTGGGTTGTTATGGCCCGGGCTGCGGCGCCGCCCCCAGCGGGGAACGTCTGAAGGTCATGCTCGCGGTGCATCGCTACACCTTCCCGAACTTCTACCCGACCCGCACCCCGGCCGCCACCCGTGACTGCCACCGGTCCCACCGGGCCCGGGAGCGCTTGACGGCTGTGATCGGCGTGCCTATGCTGAGCTCGCACTCGTCGAACCGGGTGTCATAAACTGTGCCGGACGTAGGGGCCGGTCGGGGCTCTTGATTGTTTTTCAGTGAGAAAAGGCGGTCCTTCGGGATCGCCTTTTCCATGTTGGCGGCGTGGGCGTGGAGAGCCGAAGGACGGCTTGGGAACACCGTTCAGAACGGCAGCGCGGAGCTTACGGCCGCGAGGATCGGCAGACCGTCGTCCGTCATGTGGCCGGTCTCGACCGCGGCGTGGCAGTCGCCTACCGCCCGGTCCGGTGGCAGGAAGATCAAGGCTGCCTCTTCTCCGGTGTCTGTGACAACCCGGGCGGCATGATGCCTGTGACGTCCGGTGAACACGTTCCCGTACGGCCCCATGGATCTCACTAGTCTCGTCGGCGCGGGTGGCGCGGTGTTGTCTGTGGAGCCCACCAGGCGCCATCCTCCCTGTACCTGCTTCACCAGAAGTGTCGTACCGACGAGCACTCCGTCCCGCGGGATGTCGACATCCGTGGGCGTCCTGGATCCGGGGAAACCGACTTCGACAGTGGTGGGGGAGGTGCGGGCGACCACCGTGGCCGTCCGCAGCGTCGTGCAGGGCAGTGCCGTCCTGTCCGTACTGAGTTCCAGCAGTGGGAAATCCCTGCCTCGCGTCCCGAGGTCGACACCCGTCGGGTAAAGACTTACCGTATGTCCCCGCTGAGGTGGTTGGCCGCCGAACAGCCGGGCCGAGGCCAGCCCCGCCACACCGCACGTGTGCCGGACAAGTATATCGACATTTCCATGACGGCGTTCGGGGTGCAGCACCTGCCACGAGTAGTTCCGGGAGTGCCGTCGCCAGGCGAAGGCGACGACCTCGTTGCGGCGGCTTGATCCGCAGTACTGGCCGTCGCGTCCCACCATGTCCAGGATTTCCCGCTCGCCGAGGAGCAGCCAGCGGATACCGGAACGCTTGTTGACCCCCGAGGTCGCGCTGGTCACCACGGGAACGCCCAGCCGGTCCGCGAAGTCTGCCGCCGGATCGAGGTCCATGTCCTTGCTGAGCACGACAATGGCCCGGGCAGGGTGCCGCTCGTGCCGGATGGCGTAGGCTGAATGGGCGACCTGCATCCCGCAGAGCATGTCGACGAGCTTCTCCTCGAAGTTGCGTGTCCCGTCACCGCTGTTGTCCCGCAGCGCGCCGTCCAGAATCTTGCCGCCGTCCTTCAGGACCGAACGCGCGTATTCAACGTTTCTGGCTACCTCGCGGCGCAGCTCCGGGGTTTTGTTCCCGACGGCCCGAGTGCCGATGCCGATGTATGTCTCGACGGCATCGAAACCCAGCGACTGCAGAGCGGTCCGGATGCCGGAAACGTTTGGTAGACGGGGGCTTCCCAGGACCTCTCGCGCCTGGCCGCGCACATTCTGCGCGTCGACTATCACGACTGCCGGCGTCAGCCCGCGGCCGGGTGCGGTGGCCGTGGGTGCGCTTATGATCATTTTTTCCTTTACGGGACGTCGTTATGAGACCACAGGACATGGTATGCCGAGTCTGTCGTTTTCTGGTCGGGATTCTTTCCTTCCGGCGCGTCGCCGGGTCCCGCGGTCGTGGTTCCGCTCAGGTGTGCTTCGTGATCTTAGTGGTCGGCACTGGAAGTCCTTCGGGGGTTGGTCGGATGCCAGGTGGATGCGTCGCGAGGCGGAGGAGGCCCTGGTAGCGGTGTTCTACCTGGGCTGACGACAACGATGCGAGGTGCGTACCCTGGCCCCGCGACGCCGCCCCCCTATTGCCGGGCGCTCTTAGGAGGCGAACATGCGAATTTCGGCGGTACGGTGGCGCTCGGCGAGGAGGTCCAGACGCGGTCCGGCGAGCGCGGGCAGGTTCGCGGGCGGGCGTTCAGCGAGCGATACCGCTTTGGCGGCGATGCGCTCGAGGTCGGTCGCCAGCCGCGCGAGCAGGGCCGTGACCGCGAGTGGGTCCAGACCGAGCAGGCGGACGGCGCCCGACGCGGGTCCACTGACCGCTCCGTAGGCTACGCCGAGCGCGGCATCGGCGGGGGAGACCCCAGCGACCCCGGCGACCAGGCCGAACGCGATCGGATGGTGCGGCGCAGGGAGCAGGCAGCGCACGTCCGGCCAGGCGGCCCGGCCGGCGCGCAGCAACGCCCGGCCCTGGGCACGGCTTGCGGCCCGCTGAGCGGGGGAGGGGGTCCGCGCGTCCAGCTCCGCGTCCAGCTCGATGATGAGCCCGTCCGGAACGGGCCCGTTCGCCAGGCGCAACCGGCAGGTGGCCGCGGTGAAAGTGGCGGCCACCAAGCCCACGGTGGCCAGCCGTCCGCGCAGGAACCGTTCAAGATCGTCGAGATCGCCGACGCTGCCGTCAACGACCGCCGCCTCGACACCGCCTGAGTGCGCATGCCCGCCGGCCGGTAGCCGCCCGTCCACCAGTAACAACAACGCCGCCGAGGACGATCCTGCCGTGATGCCCTCCCTGGAATCGTGAACCGGGGCCTCGTAGGTTACCGGACCGGGACGGGTCTCTCCGGGTGCCCGGCCGGCGGAGGCGATCAGCGGTCCCGCGTCCCTCCCCCTATCTCCGGAGAGAGGACCGGGGACGGGGGCGGAGCCCCGGAAACCGAGAGCGGGACTGCCACCGCCCACGAAGCAGCACCCGTGAAGCGTTGATCACGGGAGAGCTGTGTCTCGAAAATGTAGAGAAGATTAGCGACAATCTTTCTTTGGTGTCTCTGTCCAGGTCGTCAGACGGCTGATCCCTGTATGGCTGGAAGAGTGTGTTCGGGGGTGTCGAGCCAGAACTTCTGGCCTTCGGTGGTGACGGTGATGCCGATGCGGGTATGATCGGGGCTGTCGGCATCGATCCACCAGCGGTAAGTGTCCTCCAGCTCGTTCCAAAGGTTACGCGGTCCTGACTGACAGACCTCATGTCTGTCAGTTCCGGGTATGAATGAGCCCCAAGAACCGGACGGGTGGTGAGATATCCATAGGATCTCGGTACCATCCTCTTCGGGACGCCGGCCTGTCGTGCATCCTTGCATTCTGGTGCTGAACGCGAATCCGGCATGGAAATCGGTGAATGGTTCGATCGGATGAAGGCCGGTGTAGGTGATGCGCGCGGTCCTCTCGTCGGTTCCCCACACGTTTCGGACCCGCCGCTGATTCCTCATGTACATGAAGGGGGCTTCGCCGTGAAAGCGACCGTGCGCAGTCCCATCGGCTGCCACAGTGAGGCAGGCGAGGGCACCGTGGTGGAAGCTGCCGGCGATCGGGACGACGATCCGGCCTCTGGGGCGGGTCTGCGCGAGCCAGGCGGGCGGGACGGTGAACACGTTCGCGGTGGCGATCACCCTGTCGAACGGTGCACGCTGCGCGTAGCCGTCGGCTCCGTCACCGGTGATGACCGTGACGGGCAGGCGGAGTCTGGCCAGGGCAGCGCGGGCGTGCGTTGCTACGATGGGGTCGACTTCGATAGTGGCAACGGACCCTGGCTCAGCGCGTTCCGCTAGAAGCGCGGCGTTGTATCCGGTGCCGGCACCGATTTCGAGGATGTTCATTCCGGGCCGGACATCGAGCAAGGTAAGCATCTTGTCCATGAGCCAGCCCGCGGTGCTGGAACTTGTCGGGATGATGCCCTTACCGTCGTACTCGTCGCTTCCGTCGTCGACCTGTGTGGTGACGGCTTCGGAACCGTTGACCTCTCTCAGCCAGGCTTCCGGATCGTCGGAACGACGTACCGGGACCATCCACCCGTCGTCACGACGAATCCAGATGGTCTCGGGAATGAAGTCTTCCCGCCTCATGCGGTGCCAGTCCCCTTGCAGGTCGGACAGGTGATTCTTACAGTCTTCCCATCCTGGCTGACCTCGGTTGTCTTATCTCCCTTGCAGGCCGGGCAGGGCCCGGGGGACTTCGAGTGTTTTCCCACGGCGTCTCCTTGAAGCGTGCAGAGAACAGGCGGTGATCTTGCCGGCGCCGACGGGCGTGGACGAGCGGCCTGACGTTAGGTTGATCACTCCGCGGTGGAGCGGCAGGAGGTATCTCTATGGGCGGAATCAAGCGGTCAGTGCACCGCCCGCCTCCCGTCGGGAGCCTAGGTTTGGGTTCAAATCAGGCTATTGGGGCAGATCGGGAACTTATTCGATCACGATCAAGCTTGCCGAGCCTCTGCTCCCAGCACAATGTGGGGTGCACTGAACTACTGGAGACCACCGGCCCTTCAGGTCCGCTGTCCACGGAACCGGAACCGCTCCACTCCCGGAAAGGAATCAGAAGAGGAAGTAGCGCTGGGCCATCGGGAGCTCGGTCACGGGTGCGGCTTCGACGGCTTCCCCGTCGATGGTCACGGTGAACGTGTCCGGGGCGACCCGGATATCGGGGGTCGCGCTGTTCTCGGGCAGGTCGGCCTTACCACGCTGGCGCACGTCGGCGACGGCGACCATCGGCTTGGCCAGGCCGAGCCGCTGCGGCAGGCCGTCGTCGAGGGCGGCCGGGGCGACGAACGTCAGCGATGCCGCCGCCGCCGGGCCGGGCGCGGCCCCCCACATCGGCCGCGGCAGCACCGGCTGCGGAGTCGGGATGGAGGCGTTCGCGTCGCCCATCGCCGCCCACACCACGAACCCACCCTTGAGGACGACCGACGGCCGGACACCGAAGAAGGCCGGGTCGTAGAGGACAAGGTCGGCGAGTTTGCCCGGTTCCACCGAGCCGATCTCGTGGTCCAGGCCGTGCGCCACCGCCGGGCAGATCGTGTACTTGGCGACGTAGCGCCGGGCGCGGGCGTTGTCCGCGGGCCCGTCCCCGGGCAGGGAGCCGCGCCGCGCCTTCATCACGTGCGCGGTCTGCCAGGTGCGCAGCACGACCTCACCGATGCGGCCCATGGCCTGTGAGTCCGAACCAATCATCGAAATCGCGCCGAGGTCGTGCAGCACGTCCTCGGCGGCGATGGTCGACGGCCGGATCCGGCTTTCGGCGAAGGCCAGGTCCTCGGGCACGGCCGGGTTCAGGTGATGGCAGACCATGAGCATGTCGAGATGCTCGTCGAGGGTGTTGACCGTGTGCGGCCGGGTCGGGTTTGTCGAGCTCGGCAGCACATTCGGTGCCGCGGCCACGGTGATGATGTCCGGGGCGTGCCCGCCCCCGGCGCCCTCGGTGTGGTAGGCGTGGATGGCTCGCCCCGCGATCGCGGCGAGCGTGTCCTCGACGAAACCGGCCTCGTTGAGGGTGTCGGAATGCAGCGCCACCTGCACCCCGGCGGCGTCCGCGACCCGCAGGCAGGTGTCGATCGCGGCCGGGGTCGACCCCCAGTCCTCGTGCAGTTTGAAGCCGGCGGCACCGGCGCGCAGCTGTTCCCACAGCGCGGCCTCGCCGACGGTGTTGCCCTTCCCGAGCAGGACGACGTTCATCGCCACGGTGTCCATCGCGGACAGCATCCGGGCGAGGTTCCACGGGCCGGGGGTGACGGTGGTGGCCTTGGTTCCCTCGGCTGGGCCGGTCCCGCCGCCGATCAGCGTGGTGATGCCGGCGCCGAGGGCCTCAGGGACCTGCTGCGGGCAGATCAGGTGGACGTGACAGTCCACCGCGCCCGCGGTGAGGATCTTCCCGTTGCCGGCGAGGATCTCCGTGCCGGGCCCGATGACCAAACCGGGATGGACCCCGTCCATGGTGTCGGGGTTGCCGGCCTTGCCGAGCGCGACGATCCGGCCGTCCCGGATGCCGACGTCGGCCTTGACCACGCCCCAGTGATCCAGCACGACCGCGCCGGTGATGACCAGATCGGGGGTGCCTTCGGCACGCGAGGCCCGGGCCTGTCCCATGGACTCCCGGATCACCTTGCCGCCGCCGAAGACCGCCTCGTCGCCGGTGCCGGTGCCGGCCGGCCCGCGGCTGCGGTCCTCGGTCACCTCGATGAACAGGCCGGTGTCCGCCAGGCGGATGCGGTCACCGACGGTGGGACCATACAGGTCGGCGTAACGGGCGCGGTCCAGGTACCTGTTCACTGGTCCGTCCCCAGCGCCGTCCCCGCTTCCGTCCCCGTGCCGGCCGTTCCCGCGCGGTTCGGCCCTGTCCCGCTCGGCTTCGCGCTGTCCGGCGCGGCCGGATCCAGCGGGCCGGCCGATTCGGTGCGCAGACCCGGCACGATCCGGCGGCCGGCGAGCGGCACCAGCTCCACCTCGCGTTCCACACCGGGCTCGAAGCGGACGGCGGTGCCGGCGGGAACGGCGAGCCGGTGCCCCCAGGCGGCGTTCCGATCGAACTCCAGCGCGGGGTTGGCCGCGGTGAAGTGATAATGCGACCCGACCTGCACGGGACGGTCACCGAGGTTGCGAACCCGCAGCGTCAGCACGGGGCGCCCCGGGTTGATCTCAACCGGGTCGTCGCCGTGGCGGACCTCGCCCGGCCGGAGGCCGGCCGGGGCCCGGGAAGCCGGAGTCCCGGGGGCACTCATGGGATCGGCTGGTGAACGGTCACCAGTTTGGTGCCGTCCGGGAAGGTCGCCTCGACCTGGACCTCGGCGAGCATCTCGGGGACTCCGTCCATGACATCCTCGCGGGTGAGCACGCCGCGGCCGGCCGTCATCAGATCGGCGACCGTACGCCCGTCACGCGCGCCCTCCAGGAGGAAGGACGTGAGAATGGCGGTTGCCTCGGGATGGTTGAGCCGCAGACCGCGGGCTCGTCGCTCCCGGGCAAGCCCGGCCGCGACATGGATCAGCAGCCGTTCCTGCTCATGCGGGCTCAGCAGCACAGCTGGAAGCTTACGGCGTGTTTCGGCAGCCGTCGTTCGATCAGGGAGGCGCGTCCAGGCGGTTCCTGGCAAGGCCGCGGGCCACACCGATACCGGATGAGTTGTACCGGTGTGGCCCAGAACACGGCCAGGGGCCGCCTGGACGGCGCGAGCCGGACACTCCTATTGCCTAATACGCACGGTTGTTTTTTTAATGCGTATGGTGGCCAGTCTGCCTGGGAAAGGCTTCGGGTTGTGTCCGTTCGGGACCATTTGGTTACGGAAAGGTTACAGGCCGCGGGTTCATGGGCGCGATCGGCCTGACTGGCAGCAGAGTGATGCGGCCATGCCGCTAAGAGCGCACGGTAACAGGGGTGTGGATCAAGAAGCGGGGCTGAGGCACGTGCGTCGCGAGGCCGAGGAGGGAGTCACCGGAGGTGCTGGGGGCGACTGGCGGCAACGACGCGAGGCGCCGTCTGGCGCCGGCAGGCCCTGGGCGAACTTCTGGCGGCGACCACTACGGCGTGCCTGATGGATGGTGGTCGATGTGGGCGATGATCCAGAAAATCGATGATCCATTCAGACACGCCCTGGGCCGGGCTCGCCAGAACTGGGTTTTCGGAGGTTGTATGATTGCCGAGCGTGACCGCGAACGGGCGCGGCCGGCGTCCGGGCCTGTGCTCCGCTCGCCCGACGCGGCGCCGGTGTGGATGACACCGGCTGGTGGGACGGCCCATGCCGAGCCTTCGGTCCGCGCTGTGCGCTTCGGCACCGTCGCGGTATCCCCCCAGCTGGCTCCGACAGCGGGGGAACGTGAACGTCTGCGGCGGGTCGCGAACGGTACCCAGGAAGCGGACCTGGCCGTCCGCGGTGGCATGGTCGCTGTCGTCCAGGCTGGTGAGCTGCGGCATCGTGACCTGCTCATCGTCGGTAAGTTCATCGCCGCGGTGACACGCCCCGGGGCGCTGCGTGCCCGCCGTACCCTGGACGCGTCCGGTCGTTACCTGTTGCCGGCCTACGTCGACCCGGGCGTCCGGTTGGAACAGACGTTGCTGACGCCCGGCGAGCTCGCCCGTCTCGTCGTGCCCCGCGGGACGGTCACCCTGCTTGTGGACGCGGACCTGCCCGCAGCCCTGTGCGGACCGCGCGGTACGCGGCTCGTGACCGCTTCGGGGACCCCGGTGCGGCTGCTTGCCAGGACCTCTCCGGCAGCTGGCGGCGCCAGCCTCCCGGACGCCGGGATGCGGCTGCCCCCGCAGGCCGTTCCCCGGATCGGACCCGCCGAGCCGCCACCACCCGACGCCCCCGCGGAACTCGCCGGGGCATGGCAGATCGCTGACATCGCCGAGCACGGTCACCTCGACCGGATGGTCCACCGCATGGTCGAGGCCGGTGCGGAGCCGATGACTGCCATCCGGGCGGTGACCCTCGGCCCGGCCCGCCGGTACGGCTTGGAGCACCTGCTCGGATCGCTCGCGCCGGCACGGCTGGCCGACGTCCAGATCGTCACTGACATCGCGGGACCCAGACCACCGGAGATCGTTCTCGCCAGCGGGCGGATGGCCGCCGAGCGCGGCCGCCCGCTGTTCGACAACCTCGATGCTGTCCCTGAGTGGAGCCGGGAACGGATGGCTCTGCCGGCTGGCCTTCACAGCGGCTCGTTCACCGCCGCGGCGGCCACGGCCGCGACGGCCGGCATGGTTGACGGTGTACAGGTGAGCGCCGCCGCGGGCAGCGCGCCCGATATCCAGATCATCCAGGTTCGACCTGCTCGTACCGGCGATGGTACCGGTCAGGTGGTGGCTGATCCCGGGCATGACGTGATCAAGATTGCCATGATTGCGCGACAGGCGGACCGAGCCGCCGCGACCCGGGTCGGTTTCATCCGCGGGGTTGGCCTGCGCCAGGGTGCGATCGCGATGACCACCAGCGTGGCTCCCGGCGATCTGGCCATCATCGGAGTCACTGACCAGGACATGATGACCGCGGCGCGGGCGCTGGAGGGAATGTGCGGCGGTTTTGTGGTGGTCGACCGCGGCTGGGTGCTGGCGGCATGCCCGCTACCGGTGGCGGGGCTGCTGAGTGACGCCCCATGGGAAGCTGTGCGTGATCAGCTGGCCGGCGTCGACGCGGCCGCCGCGGTGCTCGGCTGCACGTTGCCGTCGCCCTTCCTGACCCTCGCGCCGTTGGGCCGGCGGCTCTGTCGCGATCTTCTTTGCCGGCCCTGATGGCCGACCAGCCATCGATATTGATCATTGGAGCCGCCGGTGTGGCGGGCATCGCGGGCGGAGGCACGGCCGTCGGCCTCCCGCTGACGGGATCGGCGGGAGTGTGTCGTTCCCTACGTTCAAACGTTGCAAAAGGGTACATTTCAGTGAACCGCGGCGGCCATGGCTGATGGGGGCTGAGCGGCGCGCGGAGCCGGCTGGGCGCGTGAACAGCCTGCGTATGGAGGGTGTCTCTCGCTCCGCTGACAGCTGCCGCTCCGGGTGGCGCTCGTCGGCTTGTGCGCCGAAGTTCTGGAAGTATTTCGCGCACCGGCGGCGGGCACAGGTACAGCGACGAGAGGGGTGGCCGACGTGGCTCAGGACTTCACGAAGGTCGGAGTTGTCGGGCTCGGCACCATGGGCGCGGGGATCACCGAGGTACTGGCGCGTGCCGGCATCGAGGTGGTGGGGGTGGAGCTCGATGGCGAGACACTTGCCCGGGGGCTCGACCACATCCGGCATTCCACCGAGCGGGCGGTCAGCCGCGGCAAGCTGACCGAGGCCGACCGGGACGCCCTGTTCGACCGGATCCACGCCGGTACCGACCTGACGGCCGTGGCCGAGTGCCGGCTGGTCGTTGAGGCGGTGCCCGAGCGGATCGAGGACAAGCGGGCGGTTCTCGCGGAGCTGGACAGGCTGTGCCCGTCCGGCACGATCATCGCTACGAACACGAGCTCGCTGTCGGTCACCGAACTGGCCGCCGGCACCTCCCGCCCGTCGCGGGTGATTGGCACGCACTGGTTCAACCCGGCGCCGGTGATGGGCCTCGTGGAGATCATCCGAACGGTGGTCACCGACTCCGCCGCGCTGGAGGATCTGGAAGCGCTGGTCGCGAAGGTCGGCAAGAGCGCGGTGGTCGCCGGGGACAGGGCTGGCTTCATCGCCAACGCCCTGTTGTTCGGGTACCTCAACAACGCCGTGCGGATGCTGGAGGCACACTACGCCACCAGGGAGGACATCGACGCGGCCATGCGGCTGGGCTGCGGTCATCCGATGGGCCCACTGGCGTTGCTGGACCTCATCGGCCTCGACTCCGCCTACGAGATCCTCGATTCGATCTACCATACGTCCCGGGACCACCTGCACGCCCCGGCGCCGCTGCTCAAGCAGCTGGTCACGGCCGGGATGCTCGGCCGCAAGACCGGTCGCGGGTTCTACACCTACGCGGCTCCCGACTCCTCCCAGATCGTCGACGCCGTCACGCCGGACGCCGTGGCCTCGTCCGATTCCGGGCGCTCGGGCGCGGCCGTCAGGCCGGTGCGCACGATCGGTGTCATCGGTACCGGCACCATGGCCGGCGGGATCATCGAGGTCTGCGCCCGTCATGGCTATGATGTGATCTTCCGTGCCCGGGGCGAGGAGAAGCTCGCTGGTGTCCGCAAGAACCTCGAGCGCTCCCTGGACAAGGGCGTCGCGAAGGGCCGGATCTCCTCGGACGACCGGGCCGCGACACTGGCCCGGGTGCGGGGCACCACCGACCTTTCCGCGCTTGCCGGCTGTGACCTCGTCATCGAGGCGGTCGTGGAGGACCTCGCGGTCAAGCGAGCGCTGTTCGCCGAGATCGACGCGGTCATCCGGCCCGGGGCGATCATCGCGACCACCACGTCCTCCCTGCCGGTGATCGAATGTGCGACCGCCACCTCGCGCCCCCAGGACGTGGTGGGGATGCACTGGTTCAACCCGGCCCAGGTGATGCGGCTGGTGGAGATCGTGCCGACCGTTCTGACCGCTGACGACGTCACCGCGACGGTTGCCCAGGTGGCGCGGGCGGCAGGCAAGCACCCGGTGCGCTGTGCGGACCGCGCCGGGTTCATTGTCAACGCCCTGCTGTTCCCCTATCTCAACGACGCCGTGAAGATGCTGGAGGCGCACTACGCGGATGTCGATGCCATCGACACGGCGATGAAGGTCGGCTGCGCGCATCCGATGGGGCCGTTCGAACTCGCCGACGTCGTCGGGCTGGACGTGACGCTCGCCATCGTGCGCACGCTGTACCTGGAGTTCCGGGAGCCCGGTTATGCCCCGGCGCCGCTGCTCGAACACCTTGTCAAGGCTGGGTATCTCGGCCGTAAGACCCGGCGTGGCTTCCGCGTCTACTGACCCGGCGAGGGAGCGAGGGGGCGGGGGAACGGTCCTGGTTGGTTCGTTTCGTCGCCTACGATGGCGCCGGACTGCATGTTTGTCTGGGCCGGGCACCGGCATGGCCGGTCTGGTCCCGCCGTCGTTTCGGAGGAAGCCACATGGTCTCGCTGGACAAGGATGCCGCGCGGGAGGTCGGCCGCGAGATCGTGACGTTCGTGCCCGATCTCGCGGTGATGCTGCGGCGGGTTCTCGTTGATCCGAGGGTGCCGCAGGCGGCCAAGATGGAGGCGGCGGCGTCGCTGGCCTATCTGGTCTCACCGCGCAACCGGCTGATGAGCCTGGTTCCCGTGGTCGGTCAGTTCGACGACATCGCGCTCATGGCTTTCGCGTTCCGTCGCCTGCAGCTGGGCGCGGGCGAGGCCATCCTGCGCGAGCACTGGCGTGGCAGCGACCGGACTTTCCAGATCATGATTGGTGCGTCCGCCGCGTTGTCGTCACCGCGAGGGATGATCCGGCGGGTGAAACTGGCCCGGACGCTCGCCGAGTCGACCGTTGACCGGTTTGCCGGCTCCCGCCGGGGCGGCGCGGCGGGGAACGACCCGCATCGCATCGTCGAGGGTGAAGTTGTCAACCAGACGCTCGCGCCCGACGCGGACCCGAGCGCGTCACGCCCCCGCACAGCGCGGTTCCGTCGCCCGCAAAGTCCGTCGGCGCCGCGGCCGCGGTGACCGGCAGACGGTCGCGGCGCGCGCGGCCGGAGCGACCGCCCAGCTCGCCCATCCTGCCCGTCGTCGGAGCCAAGACGATCGAACAACGCGCGGACGGGGACTGGATTGTGCGCCGGATCAGCGGCGCGGCCGCGCGCAAATACTACCGCTGCCCCGGCTGCGAGCAGGAGATCCTGCCAGCCACTCCGCACGTCGTCTGCTGGCGCGACGATCACATCGCTGATCGCAGGCACTGGCACACAGCCTGCTGGACCCGTCGTGACCGGCGTATCCCGCCGGGTCTGTGAGATCGGGGGCTCAGAAGCGAACAACATGGACTGTACGGATAATACGGTAACAAACCGCATGAAGCGTACAAGCCATATGAATTATATGAACGGCGTGGACGTTTCAGGAACGGATAACCGCCGTGTCCTCGCCGCCTACCGGCGACGAGGACGAGGACGAGCCGAGGTCCAGCGGAGCCATGGCCGCGGCCAGCCGGTCGCGCAGCTGACCGAGCTGGGCGGTCACCTGGTCCCGCTGCCGGCCGAGATCAGCCAGCCGGCGGCGGGACTCCTCCTCGGCCGCCGCGACGGCGGTACGTGCCCTGGAGAGGATGTCCTCGGCTTCGGCCTGCGCCGCTGAGATCGTCGCCTGAGCGGCCGCTCCGGCTTCCTGGAGCATCCGCTCATGGGTCCGCCGCGCGTCGGCCTGTACCCGCTCGGCCTCCTGGAGCGCGACCTCGGCCTCCCGCGTCCGTTCGGCCCGTACCGCGGCGGCCTCCTCCTCCGCGAGCTGGAGGATCTGGGTGATCCGATCGCCGAACTCCTCCCACGCGGGCCGGTTGGCTGCGAGATCATCACGTGCCGTGGCGGCTTCGGAGGCGGCCTCGGATGCCGCGGCCTCGGCGGCCGCCCGATGCGACTCCGCCTCGCGCAGCTGTTCGACGAGCCAGTTGACGTGCGCCCTGACCTGATGTGGGTCGTAACCGCGACGAACCAGATCGAAGTCCGGCGAGGCGTCCGTGCCGTCGGACATCGGGATGAGATCGGTCTGCTCGCTCATAGGACATCAGAGTGCCAGACCTGCCACCGGGAGGTGCGGTGGCCGGTCTGCCATCGGCCTGGGCCAGACCGCCCCCTCGCCGCTCCCGATGCCGGGATGACCGGTCCTACACGCCACGGAATCGGTTGATCGCGGCAAGGTGACGCTCGCGGGTGGCGGCGTCGCGGACCCCGAGGCCTTCCTCCGGCGCGAGGCAGAGTACCCCGACCTTGCCCTGGTGGAGGTTTCGGTGAACGTCGAAGGCGGCCTGGCCGGTCTCGGCGAGCGGGTAGACACGGGACAGGGTCGGGTGGATGAGCCCCTTGGCGATCAGCCGGTTGGCCTCCCATGCCTCGCGGTAGTTCGCGAAGTGCGAACCGACGATTTTCTTCAGGTTCATCCACAGGTAGCGGTTGTCGTAGGAGTGCATGAAGCCACTCGTGGACGCGCAGGTCGCGATCGTTCCGCCGCGCCGGGTGACGTAGACGGACGCGCCGAAGGTCTCCCGGCCGGGGTGTTCGAAGACGATGTCGGGATCCTCCCCGCCGGTGAGCTGGCGGATCTTCTTGCCGAGACGTTGCCACTCCTTGGGGTTCTGGGTGTGCTCGTCGGCCCAGAACCGGTAGTCCTCAGCGGCCCGGTCGATGACCAGGTCGGCGCCCATACGACGGACGATCTCGGCTTTCTGGGGGGAGGACACGACGCAGACCGGGATCGCCCCGCCGTTCAGCGCCATCTGCGTGGCGTAGGAGCCGAGGCCGCCACTCGCGCCCCAGATCAGCACCACGTCGCCTTGCTTCATGTTGGCGCCGTTGTGGGAGATCAGCTGACGGTAGGCGGTGGAGTTCACCAGACCGGGGGCGGCGGCCTCCTCCCAGCTCAGGTGCGCGGGCTTCGGCATCAGCTGGTTGGCCTTGACCAGGGCGAGCTCCGCGAGCCCGCCGAAGTTGGTCTCGAAGCCCCAGATGCGCTGCTCGGGGTCGAGCATGGTGTCGTCGTGGCCTTCCGGCCGCTCCAGCTCGACTGACAGGCAGTGGGCGACCACCTCGTCGCCGGGGGACCATATGTGCACTCCGGGGCCGGTCCGCAGCACAACCCCGGCGAGATCGGAGCCGACCACGTGGTAGGGCAGGTCATGGCGCTTGCCGAGCGGGGAGGACCGGCCGTAACGTTCCAGGAAACCGAACGTCGGGAGCGGCTCGAAGATCGACGTCCAGACGGTGTTGTAGTTGATCGCGGAGGCCATCACGGCGACCAGTGCCTCACCCGGACCGAGCTCAGGGGTCGCGACCTCATCGATGTGCAGGGAGCGCCGAGGGTCCTTGTCCCTGGACGCGAGCCCGGTGAAGAGGCCGGTCTCATCCTTGCGGATAACCGCCCCCCGGTAGGTCTCGGGTACGGGCAGGGCGGCGAACGCTGCCTCGGAGGTCTCACCGACGAGAATCGCTTCGACAATTTCCTTCACGATTGGCCTCCCAAACGTCATCCGGCAATGTCGGGCAGATGCTACCGACGGGTATGCCTACAAGTCGCGCGGTTGGGGGTGTGCGCCCGCGCTGGAAGCGATACAACCTGAGAGCAACCATTAGGGGTAGGAGCGCGTCTGACCTGGCGTGACCGCGCCCATGACAGTAGTGGAGGGGTGGCGGCCCGTGCCTGCGCGGAGCGACGCCGCTCGCAGCCAGGTCGCGCGGGATGCCGACGCCGCACTGACCGCTCTGTACGCAGAACACTACCGGTCGTTGGTCCGCCTCGCCGCACTTCTGTTGGATGACGTCGGGCTGTGCGAAGAGGTTGTCCAGGACGCCTACATTCGGGTCCACACCGCCTGGGGGCGGCTGGAGGACAGGGACAAGGCGCTTGCCTACCTGCGGCAGACGGTGGTCAACCTTGCCCGTTCAACGCTGCGGCGGCGGCTGGTGGCGCTCAAGCACGCACCCAAGCCCATGCCGGACGCGGCCAGCGCCGAGGAGGGTGCCTACACCCTGGTCGAGCGTGCCGCGGTCGTGCAGGCCCTGCGGGAGCTGCCGCGGCGGCAGCGCGAGGCCGTGGTCCTGCGCTACTACGCGGACCTTTCCGAGGCGGCTGCGGCCGCGGTCATGAAGTGCAGCGTCGGGTCGGTCAAGGCCTACACGTCCCGCGGGTTGACCGCGCTCGGCAGCAAGCTGGAGGGCCTGCGGTGACCGCGCTCGAACCCGACGAGCTGCGTCGTCTCCTGACCGAGGCGGTGGAGCCGGTCCAGGCCTCCCCGGCGGGCTATCACCGGATCCGCGCCGGCGTCATTCGCCGGCGCCGGCTGCGGATGCCCATGATGACTGTCGGCGGGCTGGCGCTGGCCGGTCTGATCGGCCTTGTCTACCTGGTGATCGAACCCCGCACCTCAGCCACTCTGGTCGAGCCGGCTCGGCCTCCGCTGACCCAGACGACTCCTGACGTGACCGTGTCGCGCCGGCCCGTGACACCGCCGGGCCATGGCGGGACGCTCGGGGGCGGCCCGGGGCGGCCGTCGGCGCCGGTGAGTCGATTGGAGACCGCGGCGCCGCCCACCAGCCCCGGCGGTCCGGGGGAGGAGACGCCGTCGGCGGCATCGACCAGCCATCCGAGCGGAACGCCCAGCAACGTCCATTCTCCGGCGCTCCCGCCGCCGGTGTCCGTCCCGGCGATGGCTGGCGATGTTGACGGTGACGGCAAGAGCGACCCGGCGACCGTGTCCGACACCACGGTCGTGGTCGCGCTCAGCCTGTTCGGGTCAACCTCGGTGACATTCCCGGCGGTGGCGTCACCGCTGAGTCTGTCGGTCTTCGATATCGACGCCGATGGGTATGGCGAGCTGATCGTCCAGACCGACAGCAACGGCAGTACCAGGAACTTCGGTGTGGCCAAACTGACGCAGACCGGGCAGCTGCGGATCGTGAGCAACAGTCCGTTGCATGCTGGCCTCAACGGCGCCCACGGTGACGGGTTCCGTTGTGAGGCCGGGAAAGTCGTGGTCGCCGCGGGTGACCGGACCACGGACAAGATCTACCAGGTGACGTCGACGACGTGGGAGCTGATAAGCACGGGCTTCACCGCGCTCGGCTCGCCCACAAGCAGCACGGTGGACCTGGCCTCGGCACAGTCGCCCTTCACCGCCGGCTGCGGGATCGCCTGACCCCGTATTTCCGCATTTCCGCGCCGCGGAGATACGGGGGCCCCAGGGCCATGACCTCCATGGCCCGTTCCCTCCGGTGTGTGCTGTGCTCAGTGTGTGCCGTGCTCAGCGTGTGCTGTGCTCAGTGTTTGACAGCCTGCACCAGTTCGGTGAGGACGCCGCCGGTGTCCTTCGGATGCAGGAACGCGATGCTCGCGCCCATCGAACCGTGTCTCGGCCGCTTGTCGACCAGGCGGACGCCCTGCTCGGCGATGGCGGCCAGGGCCTTCTCGACGTCGTTGACGCCGTAGCCGATGTGGTGGACGCCCTCGCCGTTGCGGCCGAGGAACTTCCCGACCGGGGAGTCCGCCCGGATCGGCTCGAGCAGCTGCACGTACGAGCCGCCCGGGGCGGCGTCGGCCACGAGGAGCATGGCCTCACGGACGCCCTGCTCCTCGTTGGTCTCCGTGGCGGTCACCGTGAGCCCGAAGGTCGTCTCGTACCACGTGATGGCCTTGTCCAGATCCCGGACGGCAATGCCGACATGATCGATTCTTGTGAACATCGCGGACTCGGATCCCCTCTCGCGGGTATGTCTCGCGGGTATGCCGCGATGCTGCCATACCCGCACCGCGCCGCGCGGGGGCATCTGACGCAAGATCACGTTATTGTTGCAGAACACGCAGTCGTCTCCCGGGAGGCCATCCATGCCTGGTTCCGTCATCGTGGCCGGCGCGCGGACCCCGATCGGCAAGCTGTCCGGCGCTCTGAAGACCTTCTCCGCCGTCGAGCTCGGCGGGCTCGCGATCAAAGCTGCCCTGGCGCGCGCGGGCATTGGCGGCGATCAGGTCAATTATGTGATCATGGGCCATGTGATCCAGGCTGGCCAGGGCCAGATCACCGCTCGGCAGGCCGCGGTCCGGGGCGGAGTCCCGATGAGCGTGCCCGCGATCACGGTGAACAAGGTCTGCCTCTCCGGCCTGGACGCGATCGCGCTGGCCGACACCTACATCGCGAGCGGTGAGTTCGACGTCGTCGTCGCCGGCGGCATGGAGTCGATGACACGCGCGCCGCACCTGCTGCCGTCCCTGCGCGAGGGCGTCCGTTACGGCAACGCCGAACTGGTGGACGCCACCGCCCACGACGCTCTGTTCTGCGCGTTCGATCAGGTGGTGATGGGGCTGGGCACCGAGCGATACAACGCGGGGCTGGGGATCGGCCGGGCCGAGCAGGACGAGTTCGCCGCCCGCTCGCACCAGCGGGCCGCCGCCGCCATCAAGAACGGCCTGTTCGATGACGAGATCGTCCCGGTCGAGGTGCCGCAGCGGCGTGGCGACCCGGTGTCCGTCGGCCAGGACGAGGGGGTCCGCGGTGACACCACCTCCGAGTCCCTGGCGAAACTGCGTCCCGCCTTCGCCGCCGACGGCACGATCACGGCTGGTTCGGCGTCACAGATCTCTGACGGCGCGGCGGCGGTCGTCGTCATGAGCCGGGCGAAGGCCGCCGAGCTCGGGCTGCCGGTGCTCGCCGAGGTCGGCCACCACGGCTTCGTCGCCGGCCCGGACACCTCGCTGCAGGTGCAGCCGGCCAACGCGATCTCGGCGGCGCTGCGCAAGGAGGGCCTGACCCCCGCGGACGTGGATCTTTATGAGATCAACGAAGCGTTCGCCGCGGTGGGCATCCAGGCCATGCGCGATCTTGGTATTGGCCCGGAGATCACCAACGTCAACGGTGGCGCGATCGCCCTCGGCCATCCGGTCGGCATGTCCGGTACCCGGATCGCCCTCACGCTCGCCCTTGAGCTGCGTCGCCGCGGCGGCGGTACCGGTGCCGCCGGCCTGTGCGGCGGCGGTGGTCAGGGAGATGCCCTCATCCTGCGCGTCCCGGCGTGATCCCGGCTTCGGCGCCAGCGGCCCCGGCCCGGCCGCGTACCGCATCCGCCGCCGATCTGGTGGATGCGGCGGTCGCCGGTAATCCGCGGGCGGTCGCGCGGTTGATCTCGTTGGTCGAGGATGCGGCCGGGCAGCTCCGGGAAATCATGGCCCTGCTCGCGCCACGAGCCGGCCACGCACAGGTGATCGGCCTTACCGGCTCCCCCGGGGTGGGCAAGTCGACCTCGACGTCCGCGCTCGTGGCCGCGTTTCGAGCGCGCGGCCTGCGGGTCGGCGTGCTGGCCATCGACCCGTCGTCGCCGTTCACCGGTGGCGCGCTGCTCGGCGACCGGGTGCGGATGCAGGAGCATGCCACCGATCCGGGGGTTTACATCCGGTCGCTGGCCTCACGGGGGCAGCTGGGCGGGCTGTCCTGGGCGACTCCACAGGCGTTGCGGGTGCTCGACGCGGCCGGTTTCGACGTGGTGCTCGTCGAGACGGTGGGGGTGGGCCAGGCCGAGGTCGACATCGCGTCGCTGGCCGACTGCACGCTGGTGCTGCTGGCGCCGGGGATGGGCGACGGCGTCCAGGCCGCGAAGGCAGGCATCCTTGAGATCGCCGACATCCTCGTGGTCAACAAGGCTGACCGCGACGGCGCGGAACACACCTACCGTGAGCTCAAGAACATGATTGCGCTTACCGGGCCCGCGGCCTCCGGACAGGAGTGGCGGCCTCCGGTCCGCAAGACCGTGGCCGCACGCGGAGAGGGCATCGCCGAGGTGGTGGCGGCGATCGCTGATCATCGTGCCTGGATGGTCGGACACGGCGTCCTTGATGCCCGCCGCCGGCGGCGGGCCGCTGACGAGATCGAGCAGATCGCGCTCACCGCCCTTCGGCAGCGCATGGGGGATCTGCGCGGCGGTGATCTGATCGATGGCCTCGCCGCGCAGGTCACCGCCGGCCGGATAGACCCCTACACGGCCGCCGACCGGGTCGTCGCCGCCCTGGGTGCGGCGACGCGCCTCGGCTGAGGGCTCAGCGCGCCGGGTCCGCGGCGGTGAGGTGACCAGCCGCGGCGATTATCGCGGCGACGTCCAGGGGCGCTCCCAGCACGGCCACGGCGCCAGCCTGCCGCAGCCGCACGAGCTCCCGCGGATCGTCGTCCATGGTGAGCACGACCGCGGGTACCCGCCCCGCCCGAGGGTCCGCCGTGAGCGTCCTGAGCAGGTCTTCGGCGCTGCTGTCCGGTAGCTCCCGGTCCAGCAGCACCAGCGCCGGCCGGGCCCGCCGGACGGCGTCGAGGGCGAGAGCGGCCCGCGGCACCGTGACGGTGTCCGCGCCGAGGGAGTTGCGCAGTACATGGGTGACCATTGTTCTGGTCGCGGGATCGCCGCTGATGTGCACGACGCGGAGATGGCCGGCGGGCCGCGACGCCGAGCCCGCTCGTGCGGCCGGGACGGCCGGCACCGGAGCGAATCCGTCGTAATCGTCGTGCCCGTGCCCGTGCCCGTGCCCATGCCCGTATTCGTACCCGTCGAAGTCGTCATCGCTGTCGAAGCGGACGTCGATGGTGTCCAGAACGACCGCGAAGACGCTGCCCACCCCGAAACGGCTTGCCGCGGTCAGGACACCACCCATCGCGGTTACCAGCGCGTGTGACAGCGCAAGGCCCAGTCCACTGCCCTCAACGCCGGTTCGTTCGGCTCCGAGGCGCTCAAACGGCCGGAACAACCGGTCCATGGCTTCGGGCGGGAGGCCGTTGCCGTCGTCCTCGACCTCAATCCGGACCCGGGCTCCGGTGACGGGAACGATACCCACCCGCAGGGTGCCGCCCTCCCGCCCGTACTTCAACGCGTTGCCGACCAGGTTGAGCAGGACCTGCCACAACCTGCGGCGGTCAGCGTCGGCGACCAGCGGCTCGGCTGGCGAGATGACACGGCGGATGCCGCGTTGTTCCGCGAGTGGTTCGACCAGTTCGACGACGCCCTGGACGATTTCCAGGACGTTGACGGGCCCCTTGTTGATGTCCCCGCGCCCGGCCCGCAGCCGGGCCAGATCCAGTACGTCGTCGATGAGGGCCTGCATGTGCCTGCCGCCGGTGATGATGCGCTCCACGTCCTCGTGCAGCTCCGCTGGCAGTGGCTCGAGCTCCAGCAGCTGGGCGAAGCCCAGCACCGCGTTGAGCGGGGTGCGCAGTTCGTGGCCGAGCCGTGCGATGAACTCGTCCGTGGCCCGGGACTCCCGTTCGGCCGCCTCCCGGGCGCGGATGTCCTCGGTGTCATTCGCGACGATCACTACTGCGCCGGACGGGTCGACCCGTACCGACACCAGATACGGCGCCACGTTGCCCGCGGCGTCAACGAGGTCGACGCTTCCGCGCCACTGCCCGGCGCGGGCCAGCGCCCGCGGCACGACGTCGCGCAGCCGGACCTGTGACGAGGGATCGACCAGGTCGGCCAGGTCCCTGAGGTGGACCGGCTCCGTGCCGGCCAGCCGTTCACCGAGAAAGGTTCTGGCCGCGACGCCGGCATCGAGCACACGACCGTCCGCGCCGACCACCACCACCAGGCTGGTCAGCGCGTCGAGGAGGGTCCGTGGAACCACCTATGCCTCGTCGCCCCGTGTTTTCCACTCCACGGCGGGCAATGGTAGGGCGTGCCGTCAGGGAGCGTTGTCCCGGGTTTGGTTGAAGCCTCGGTTGTGCCGTCCGTGGATTTATGATGTCGCGGACCGTAGCATTTTTCTGGCGGAGCGGCCAGTGGGAGATCATGGTTTCCGCGGCGTGCCCAACGCACCCGGGCGACTGGCCCTCGCGGGCCGCGTGGTAGGTGTGAGCCATGCTTGTGGCGTTCAGCGTGACACCGATCGGGACGGGTGAGGATGTCGGCGGCCTGGTCGCCGAAGCCGTGCGAGTGGTGCGTGCCAGTGGCCTGCCCAACGAGACGACCGCGATGTTCACCACGGTCGAGGGGGAGTGGGAGGAGGTCATGCCTGTCGTGCGACGAGCGGTGGACGCGGTTGCCGCCGGATCCGGCCGGGTCAGCCTCGTGCTCAAGGCCGACATCCGTCCCGGGGTCACGGACGCGCTGCGGGCGAAGGTCGCTTCGATCGAGCAGCGGCTGGCCGAGCCTGGCCCCGCCGATGCCCCGACGGGTCTCCCGCGTCCCCCGGGGGCTGCGGGAGACGCGGGCGGGCGGCGGGGAACATAGCGGCAGGGAACACGACTGCCTGTCCCAGGGTTCTTGCCTGGTCGGTGGAGCCGGTCCGGCGGGCCCGGGTCTACTCGGATCACGACATGCACGCATCGTAGGCGCCTGCCACGTAGGCCATGTCCGGTTTCGCTGTTCAGATGCAACGATGGAGTCATGCCACGGAGGTCAACCATGTCACCTGGGTCCCGTTCGTCACGATCAGTACCGCCTGGGTCGAGAAACGCAGCGGCCGGGGATCCACGGCTTCCCAGCGAGCTCGCCAGTCTGCGCTTTGCCGGCGCGGTCCCGCTCGACCCCAAACCCGCGCCGTCGCGATCCTCGGCGGGCGCCGCGAGCACCCGGCCCGGCCCGGCCCGCACCGGGTCCGCGTCCGCGGGGCAGCCCGTCGTCTTGGACGTCACCGAGGCGACGTTCGAGACCGAGGTCCTGCAACGGTCTTTGCAGACCCCGGTGGTGGTCGATTTCTGGGCGGCGTGGTGCGGCCCGTGCAAGCAGCTCAGCCCCGTACTGGAGCGGCTGGCCGAGGCCGACGGCGGGCGCTGGGTGCTCGCGAAGGTCGATGTGGACGCGAACCCACAGCTTGCCCAGGCCGCCGGCGTCCAGGGGATCCCCGCGGTCAAGGCGGTCGTCGGTGGCCGGATCATCGGTGAGTTCACCGGCGCGGTTCCCGAGCCCGAGGTCCGGGCGTGGCTTGACCAGCTGCTGGCACTGGTCGACGAGGCGGTCACGGGCCTGGCGGGCGGGCCGGCGGAGGCCGCGGCCGACGCGCACCACAGCGCCGCTGAGGAGGCGCTCGCCAAGGGCGATCTCGACGCCGCGGCCGACGCCTACCGCAGCCGGCTGGCCGAGGCCCCCGGCGACGCGGATGCGACGCTCGGGCTCGCCCGGGTCGGGCTTTTCCAGCGGGTGGCCACGATCGACGTCACCGGGTTGCGCGCCCGGCTGTCGGCCGACCCCGACGATGTCGAGGCGGCCATCATGCTGGCCGACGTCCTGGTTGCCAAGGGCGAGGTCGAAACGGGCCTGACCCGGCTTGTCGGCGTTGTCCGGCGGACCGTGGGCGACGAACGGGAACGTGCGCGAGCACATCTGGTCAGCCTGTTCGAGGCACTGGGCGATTCCGAGCCGGCCGTCGCGCCCGCGCGCCGCGCGCTGTCAGCCGCCCTCTTCTGATCATTGAGGATGTGGGCGTCGCCAGCTTCCGCCTGCCATCGGTGACAGCTCCGCCGCGTTGGGTGGCGTGGCGGAGCTGTCCGTACCCGGCCGGTCGCTTCTCCCCGGTCAGCTCTGGCCGCTCTGGCCGCTCTGGCCGTTCCGGCCGTCGCACTCGTAGGCCAGCCAGAGGGTGGCCAGCGCGGGCAGGGTCAACCGCACGGATGCGGGCTGGCCGTGATGGGCTGCGTCGATGGCGACCACCGAGCCCAGGTTCCCCAGACCGCTGCCCACGTAGTCGGTGGCGTCGGTGTTGAGGACCTCGCGCCAGCGGCCGGTGAACGGCAGGCCGAGCTGGTAGCTGGAGTGCGGCACACCCGCGAAGTTCGTGACGCAGGCGAGCACCGTACCGGCCGGCCGGCCGGCGGATGTCGAGCCGCTGCCAGCCCAGCGGAGGAATGAGAACACGTTGTTCTCGGCGTCGTTGGCGTCGATCCAGGAGAACCCCTCAGGAGAGGTGTCCTGTTCCCACAGGGCGGGTGTGGCACGGTAGATCCGGTTGAGATCGGTCACCAGCGTGGACACGCCGCGGTGACAGGCGTCATCAAGGTGCCACCAGCCCAGCGAGCGCGCCTCCGACCACTCGGCCTCCTGGGCGAACTCGCCGCCCATGAACAGCAGCTGCTTGCCTGGGTGCGCCCACATGTACCCGTAGAGCGCACGCAGGTTGGCAAGCTGCTGCCAGCGGTCACCGGGCATCTTCTGGAGCAGGGAGCCCTTCCCGTGCACCACCTCGTCGTGGCTGAGCGGCAGGACGAAGTTCTCCGAGTAGGCGTACATCATGGAGAAGGTCATCTGGTGATGGTGGTAGGCACGGAACACCGGTGCCCGCGACAGGTAGTCCAGCGTGTCGTGCATCCAGCCCATATTCCATTTGAAGCCGAAACCCAGGCCACCGAGATGGGTCGGTCGGGTGACACCGGGCCAGGCCGTCGACTCCTCGGCAATCATGATCGCGCCTGGGGCACGCCGGTAGACCGTGGCGTTGGTCTCCTGAAGGAAGGACACGGCTTCCAGATTCTCCCGGCCACCGTAGATATTGGCCACCCAGCCGTCGGCGGGCCTGGAGTAGTCGAGGTAGAGCATGGACGCGACAGCGTCGACCCGCAGCCCGTCTATGTGGAATTCCTCGAACCAGTACACGGCGTTCGCGACCAGGAAGTTGCGTACCTCGGGCCGCCCGAAGTCGAAGACGTAAGTTCCCCAGTCGGGCTGTTCGCCGCGCCGCGGATCGGGATGCTCGTACAGCGGTGTGCCGTCGAAGCGGCCCAGCGCCCAGACGTCGCGGGGGAAGTGCGCGGGAACCCAGTCCATGATGACGCCGATGCCGGCCTGGTGCAGCTGGTCGACGAGATGGCGGAAGTCGTCGGGATCACCGAAGCGCGACGTCGGGGCGTAGTAGGCGGACACCTGGTAGCCCCACGAGCCGCCGAATGGATGCTCAGCGACCGGGAGCAGCTCGACGTGGGTGAACCCCAGCTCCCGCACGTGGTCCACGAGTTCGTCGGCGAGTTCCCGGTAGGACAGTCCCTTGCGCCACGACCCCAGGTGCACCTCGTAGACTGACATCGGCGCGGCGTGCCACGGGGTCTCGCGGCGGCGCGCGAGCCATGCCTGATCGCCCCAGGTGTAGTCGGACTCGAAGACGATGCTCGCCGTGGCCGGTGGGTTCTCGGTGTGCAGCGCGAGGGGATCGGCCTTCTGCCGCCAGACACCGTCGAAACCGAGGATCTCGTACTTGTAGCGGCAGCCGCCGCCGATGCCGGGCACGAACAGCTCCCACACGCCCGCCGCCCCCAGCGAGCGCATCGGGTAGGCGCGACCGTCCCAGAAGTCGAAGTCACCCACGACCCGGACGCCCCGCGCGTTCGGCGCCCACACGGCGAAACCGACTCCGTGGATCTCACCGGTTGCGCTCGGGTAGCACCGTACCCGCGCGCCGAGCGCCTTCCAGAGCTGCTCGTGGCGGCCCTCACCGATGAGATGGCGGTCCATCTCCCCGAGCGTCGGCAGGTAGCGGTAGGGATCGTCGACGACGTGGGTGGCGTCGCAGTAGCCGACCTCGAGGCGGTAGTCGGGGACCGTGCTGGTAGGCAGCGCCACGGCGAACACCCCGCCGCTGTGCAGCCGGGCACATTCGTAGCGTTCACCTTCGGTGAGGACGGCGACGCTCACCGCGTCCGGCCGCAGCGCCCGCACGATCGTATAGTCGCCACGGGGATGGGCGCCGAGGATACTGTGTGGATCATGATGCGCGCCGCTCACGAGCCGGTCAAGATCGGCATTTTCGGCGAGCAGGGACAGGACGGGACACTCCTGCTGCTCAGCTGTTGCGACGCGCGGGGAACGGGTACTGGTGGACTCGCTATCGGAAAGATCGTGCGGGTGGTCCTGGCCAGGACCACCCGCCGCGTCGTCGGTGTCAGTCATGGACAACACGCCATCCTTAGAGGCTCCGGCAATAGGACTGTCCGGCTCGCGCCGCCCGGGCGGCGCCTCGCGTCGTTGTCGTCGGTCGACGCCCAACACAGGGCGCCTCCCTCCGCCGCCTCGCGATCCATCCGCCCGGACGCCGCTCCCTGATCGAACGTCCTGTTGCCGGGGCCTCTGGGAGGCTCCGGCAACAGGACTGTCCGGCTCGCGCCGCCCGGGCGGCGCCTCGCATCATCGCTCCCCATCCATCGCCGCGCGATGCACGGGGTACCCCGGCTCGTCGGTCGATGCCCCCAGCACCAGGGCGCCTTTCTCCGCGGCCTCGCGACGTATCCGCCTCGCGACGTATCCGCCTGGCAGCCGGCATGCCCCGACGGACCTGCCGGAGCGGTTCCGCCAATCCGGCAGGAGCCCCGACGTCCGGCGGCGGCCACCTGGTCAACGACAGTCATCCGCTCGTGCTCGTCAGCCGCTCGACCGAGCTGAGCGGAATCGGCAGCCACGACGGCCGGTGCCGTGCCTCGTAGACGACTTCGTACACGGCCTTGTCGAGCTCGAAAGCTCGCAGCAGAACGGCATCCTCACGCGGGTCGTACCCGCCGCTGCCGGCGTACCCGGCGCAGAAGGCGTCACGGTTACGCGTTGCCCATTCCTGCGCGCGGTAGCTCAGCGCGGACTCGCCCTCCCGTTCCAGCAGCATCGACTGGGCCGCATAGTCGAACGACCGGAGCATACCGGCTATATCACGATGAACGGGCTGCAGCGCCGTGCGGTCGGCAACCGGACGCGCTGGTTCTCCCTCGAAGTCGAACAGCACCCACCCCGAGTCAACCCGCAGGACCTGGCCCAGATGGTAGTCCCCGTGAATGCGTTGCAGGTTGACCGAGCGCCCGCGATGGGCGAGTTCGTCGAACGACCTGCGCAGCCCGGCTTCGAAAGATCGTAGTTCCGCCACGGCGTCGATCGCGCTGTCCAGCCGGCTGTGCATGCGTGCCGCTTCAGCCCGGACGCTCCCGGCGTCGCTGACCGCGCTGGGCAGCGTTTCCGCGAGCAGGCTGTGTACCTGCGCGGTGGCGGCGCCGAGCCGTTCGGACTCGGCCGCGAAGTCACCGCCGACCTCGTCGGCGTGCAGGTCCGCTTCGGCGTAGAGGTCACGGACGCTGGCGAGGGCGAGCCGCCAGCCCTCGGTGCCGCTACGCAGAAATTCCTGCATGAACGCGAACGTGGTGGTGACACCGTCGAGGCTGCCGTCCAGCCAGGAGACCGGACGGGCCACGTGCGGGCTGCCGGCGCCGGCGAGCATGCGGGTGATCTCCAGATCCGGGTTGCTCCCGGCCCACAGGCGTCGGAAGACCTTCAGGATGTAGGCATCACCGTAGACGATCGAGGTGTTGGACTGCTCGGCCCCCACCGAGTGGGCGGGCAAGGTAGCCAGCTCCTCCAGCGTGTACGGCACGAGATCGCCGTGTGGCTCGCGGCCCTGGATGAACGCCAGCAGGGTGGCGCTGCCGTCCGGGTCGTGCAGGCCGTCGTACACCAGCCCGTCCGCGGACTTCCCGAGCAGGAAGGTCTCATGCCCGTAGGGCGCGTCCGGTCTCGTCACCAGCGGTACCTGGTAGCGATCGATCAGGCCGTGATCGGCATAGCGGACTTCGATGACAAGATGCCGGAGCAGCGCGGACAGCCGCACATCCTGGATGATGCGCAGACCGCCCCAGGCCCGCCCCTTGCCGGCGAACCAGCGCTGCCGTGGCAGCCAGGAGGTCAGCAGGTCGACCAGGTCAGAATCGTCGCCCGCCATCATCGCTCTCCCGTGCGTCATCGCCGGCCCCCGCGGAGCGGCCAGAGCCCGCGGAGCCACCGGCCGCGCACAAGGAACAGATCGCGCGCCCGGAGCTCCGGCGGACATCCATTTTGTCGACCTTACGTGCTGGTCCGTCAGGGGGTGAATGCCCCCGGCTGGGTGAGCGCGAACCAGTAATGCCCGTGTCCGGGCAAGGTCAGCAGATACGGCAGCTCGCCGATCGGCGGGAAGCGCACGCCGCCCAGCAACTCGACGGGAACCAGCCCGATGAACCTGCGCAGATCAAGTTCGACTGGCTGCGCGAAACGAGAGAGGTTGGCCACGCACAGCACCCGGTCGTCGCCGAACTCCCGCACAAAGGCAAAGACGGACGGATTGGACGCGGGTAGCTCCTCATAGCTGCCGAGGCCGAAGACGGGATGCCTCTTCCGCACTTCGATCATGCGCCGTGTCCAGGAGAGAAAGGACGTCGGCATCCGCTGCTCGGCCTCGACGTTGAGCGCCTGGTAGCCGTAGACCGGATCCATGATGGGCGGCAGGTAGAGCCGGGCCGGATCGCCGGTCGAAAAACCGGCGTTGCGGTCCGGTGACCACTGCATCGGAGTCCGGACACCATCGCGGTCGCCCAGGTAGATGTTGTCGCCCATGCCGATCTCGTCGCCGTAGTAGATGACAGGCGAGCCCGGCAGCGACAGCAACAGCGCGGTGAAGAGCTCCATCTGGTCACGGCTGTTGTCCAGCAGCGGCGCGAGCCGCCGGCGTATCCCGATGTTCGCCTTCATACGCGGGTCCTTCGCGTACTCGGCGTACATGTAGTCGCGTTCCTCGTCGGTGACCATTTCCAGGGTCAGCTCGTCGTGGTTGCGCAGGAATATCCCCCACTGGCAGTTCGGCGGGATCTCCGGCGTCTGCGCGAGGATTTCTGAAATCGGATAGCGGGATTCCCGGCGGACTGCCATGAAGATACGCGGCATCAATGGGAAGTGGAATGCCATGTGGCACTCGTCGTCGTTGCCGAAGTACTCGACCACGTCCGAGGGCCACTGGTTCGCCTCGGCCAGCAGGACCCGGTCGGCATATTTCGCGTCCACCTCCTTGCGGATCCGCCGCAGATACTCATGAGTATCGGGGAGGTTTTCGCCGTTCGTCCCCTCTCGCACGTAGAGGTAGGGGACCGCGTCCAGGCGGAATCCATCGATCCCGAGATCCAGCCAGAACCGGAGGACCTCGAGCATCGCCTCCTGGACGTCCGGGTTGTCATAGTTCAGATCGGGTTGGTGGGAGAAGAAGCGGTGCCAGTAGTACTGCCCGCGCACCGGGTCCCAGGTCCAGTTCGATTTCTCCGTGTCGACGAAGATTATCCGTGCGTCCGGGAACTTCTCGTCCGTGTCCGACCATACGTAGAAGTTGCCGTAGGGACCGTCCGGGTCAGCGCGGGAGGACTGGAACCAGGGGTGCTGATCGGAGGTGTGGTTCATGACCAGGTCCGCGATGATCCTGATGCCGCGCCGGTGGGCCTCGTCCACCAGCGTGACGAAGTCCCCGAGGTCGCCGAATTCCGGCAGGATGCGGAAATAGTCGGCGATGTCGTAGCCGCCGTCCCGCAGCGGTGAGTCGTAGATCGGCAACAGCCACAGGCAGTCGACCCCGAGCCAGCTCAGATAGTCGAGTTTGCCGGTGACCCCGCGAAGGTCGCCGGTGCCGTCGCCGTTGGAATCGGCAAAACCACGGATGAGGACCTCGTAGAACACCGCCCGCTTGAACCACAGCGGGTCGCGGGAAAGCTCCTCGGCGCGGCTGCTCGAAGCCGTGCCGCCAGCGGTTGCGCTGCCGGCACGGGAGCCGTTGTCATTCATCCTCAGCGCCGGATGATGAAGATATGGGCTGGTTCCGTCGCCGGATCCAGTCGGACGTAGTTCTCGTGCCCCCACCTGTAGTTCGCCCCGCTGATCTCGTCGTGAATATCGAATGTGTCCCACCACTCGAGGCCGAGGGCGGGCATGTCGAGACGAACGGTCGTCTCCCGGGCGTTATGGGCGTCAAGGTTGACGACGATCAGGACGCGATCGTCGTCCGGTGCCTGCCCGGTCCGCTTGGAAAAGACCATGATTTCGTCGCCGTCCGCGTGGTGAAAGCGGAGGTTGCGCAGCCAGTGCATGGCCGGATGTTCCTGCCGTATCCGGTTCAGCATGGTCAGATATGGTGCTAGTGAACGTCGGGCGGCTTCGGCGCCGGCCCAGTCCCGAGGTCGGTACTGATATTTCTCGGAGTGCAGGTAGTCTTCGCTGCCGGCCCGGAGGGGAATGTTCTCGAAGAGTTCGTACCCAGCGTAGACCCCCCACGCCGGGGAAAGCATCGAAGCCAGCACCGCGCGAATCTTGAAAGCTGCCTCACCGCCGTCCTGTAGATACCCCGGAAGAATGTCGGGGGTGTTGACGAAGAAATTTGGCCGCATGTAGTGCGCGGTCGCCAGCAGTTCCCGCCCATAGGCCTCCAGCTCAGCCTTTGTGTTGCGCCAGGTGAAGTAGGTGTAGGACTGGGTGAAGCCCACCTTGGCAAGCGCCCGCATCATGTGCGGCCGGGTGAACGCCTCAGACAGGAACAGCACGTCCGGTTCGGTCGACTTCACTTCGGCTATGAGCCACTCCCAGAACTGGACCGGCTTCGTGTGGGGATTGTCGACCCGGAATATCCGCACGCCGTGCGAGGCCCAGTACCTGACCACACGAAGCACCTCGTGGTAAAGCCCGACCGGATCGTTGTCGAAGTTGAGCGGGTAGATGTCCTGGTATTTTTTCGGCGGATTCTCCGCATAGGCGATGGAGCCGTCGCTCTTCATGGTGAACCATTCCGGGTGCTGCTTCGCCCACGGGTGGTCCGGTGCGCACTGCAGGGCGAGGTCGAGAGCGATCTCCATACCCAGTGCCCGGGTCTGGGCGACGAACTCGTCGAAGTCCTCGATCGTGCCCAGTGCCGGGTGGACGGCATCGTGGCCACCGCTCTCGCTGCCGATCGCCCAGGGTGAACCGGGATCGTCGGGACCCGCGACGAGAGTGTTGTCCGGACCCTTGCGGTTGACCTCCCCGATGGGATGAATCGGCGGCAGGTAGACCACGTCGAAGCCCATCGCGGCGACGGCGGGCAGCCGCCGCGCCGCGGTCGCGAAGGTTCCTGAGCGTGGTGGATCCAGACTCGCCCCTTCGGAGCGCGGAAAGAACTCGTACCAGCTTCCGAACAGCGCTCGGGGACGGTCCACCCAGACCCGGTAGAACGGTGAACGGGTGACGAGCTCCCGCAGCGGGCACCGGTCAAGCAGGGCGACCAGCGCCGGGTCGCATGCCGCGGCTATCCGCTCACGTGGGTGGGTGAGAGCATCATCACGTAACGCGTTGACAGCTCGCTGGATGTCCGCGCGGCGGCCTTCGGGGACCCCCGGCAGCGCGCGGAGCAACAGCCGGGCCCCGTCTTCGAAGTCGACCGCCAGCTCGTCCAGGCTCTGGCCAGCGGCCGTTTTGATCTCAACGGCATGCCGCCAGGTCGCCACGGGGTCAGCCCACGCCTCGATCCGAAAGCCCCACAGGCCTTCTGAATCAACCTGTACCTCGGCCTCGTAGCGGTCGGTTCCCGCGTCGACCGGCCGCATCCGCGTGAACGGGGTGCCGCGGCCATCCGGACCTGACAGCGCCACGTTGGCACCGATCAGATCGTGCCCATCCCGAAACACCGTCGCGGTGACGGTGAGGATCTCACCCTCTACCGCCCGCGACGGCCACTGTCCACACGATACGGCGGGGCTGATGTCAGAGATGACAACCCGGCCTATTGAGCGTCCGATCATCGCCGCGACCTTATCGAGGGGAACCACCTCTAGATACTCCGCCTCTTTTGTACCGGCTGGTGGCACCCCAACGTGAACAGCATGGGGCCACTGGGTGGGGTTGTGTTGGTGATACGGAGGCGGTCCGCCGGGCGAGGAGGATGTCGGCATCGGATCGAAGTCTCCATGTTGATGAGCGTTCCGGGTAGGCCTGTTGCCATGGGTGAACCGGCTCACCGTCGGTTTCCGGTCGGAGATACCCCCGCCGGCCATGCTCACGCGGGGGCGGGCTGCGGGGCGGCGCGACGGGGCCACGGCGTCCGGGTGTGCTCAGCTGTCTGGTGGGGAACCCTCGCGTGGTCCCGTTCGTCCCGGAGAAGACGGGCCCCGGTGACCCCATGTCGCCGTGAGCATGCGTGATCGAGTCCAGTAGGCTGCGTCGCGCTCGGTGCGGGGGACGACCAGGGCGCTGGAAGACCCGCGGCACAAGGACAGCCCCGATCGCAATGACAGCAGGAGGAGCAGTGGGAGTCAGCCTCAGCAAGGGCGGGAACGTTTCGCTGACCAAGGAGGCGCCGGGCCTCGCCAACATCGTCGTCGGCCTCGGCTGGGACGCGCGGAGCACCACGGGCGCAGATTTTGATCTTGACGCGAGCGCGATCGCGTGCCGGGCCGATGGCAGGGTGCTGTCGGACGGCCACTTCGTCTTCTTCAACAACCTCAAGAGCCCGGACGGCGCCATTGAGCACCAAGGCGACAACCTGACTGGTGAGGGGGAGGGCGACGACGAAGCAATTAACGTGAATCTCGTCAGCCTGCCAACAGAGATCGACAAGGTAGTGTTCCCGGTTTCGATCTACGATGCGGATTCGCGTCAGCAGAACTTCGGCCAGGTACGCAACGCGTTCATCAGGATCGTGAACGGTGCGGGGGGCGCCGAGATCGCACGTTACGACCTCACCGAGGACGCCTCCACCGAGACTGCCATGGTCTTTGGTGAAGTTTACCGGCACGGTTCGGAGTGGAAGTTCCGGGCGGTCGGTCAGGGCTACGCCACCGGACTTGCCGGCATCGCTCGGGACTACGGCGTGAACGTCTGATCTTCCCGCTGCCTCCGGCGCGGCCCCATCCCTGTTCCCAGTCCTGGCCCTGCTGTAGATGATCTTACCGCGGTGCTGGTTCGGGCCGTTACGATGCCTGGGTCGGGCCGTTCATCGGCCGGGTAGGCCACGTGTACGTGATCACGACGCTGGGTGGCGGGCGAAGCCGTCCCACCCGGAGTTCGTCATGGCGGACCTGTCGGAATGCCCTGTGGTCCGACGGGTCCGCCGGGGCCTTCGTGCTCGCGTGCCCGCCGGCCCTGACAGCTGCCACCTGAACCTGCGGTTGACGTGATGCCTCGACGCTCCGGACCGGGGTCGAGGCGCGGTGGTGCTCCCGGCGCCGCGCCAGACCCGGTCCGGGGGGAGGTATCTGTCCGCGTGCACACCTTGCGCATTTTTGGTTGGTCACTGACGGTTACGGTAGTTGGTGTCGCTCTGGCGGGAGTGATCGGGGGCCCGCAGACCGCCGCGCTCGTCGCGATCCTCGCCGTACTCGAGATAAGCCTGTCCTTCGACAATGCTGTGATCAACGCGACGATCCTGCGCCGGATGAACGATTTCTGGCAGAAGATCTTCCTGACTGTCGGTGTTCTGATCGCGGTCTTCGGGATGCGCCTGCTGTTCCCGATCGTCATCGTCGCCGTCACCGCTCATCTGGGCCCGCTCGAGGTCTTCGACCTCGCGCTGAACAACCCGGACGAGTACGCGGCGCGGCTGGGGGACGCGCATCCCTCGATCGCCGCCTTCGGCGGGATCTTCCTCTTTATGATTTTTCTGGATTTCATGTTCGACCCCGAACGTGACATCCAGTGGCTGCGCTGGCTTGAGGAACCGTTGCGCAAGGCCGGCCGTCTCGACGTCCTGTCGGTCGTGGTCGCGCTTGTCGCGCTGCTCGTCGTGGCTGAGGTGTTCGCCGATCACGCGACCCAGCAGGTGCTGACGGCCGGTGTCGCGGGGCTTGCGACCTATCTGGGGGTGCGCGGCCTCGGTGAGTTCTTCGAGGCGCGTGGGGTGGGTGAGGAGCCGGACGAGGACGAGGACGAGGACAAGGCGGGTACCGGGTCGGCCGGTGCCCCGAACGGGGTGGTGCTGGCCGGCGGGAAGGCCGCCTTCTTCCTGTTCCTCTATCTGGAGGTGCTGGACGCCTCCTTCTCCTTCGACGGTGTGGTGGGTGCCTTCGCGATCACCCAGGAGATCTTCATTATCGCGGCCGGGCTTGGTATCGGCGCCATGTACATCCGTTCGCTCACCGTGTATCTGGTCCGCAAAGGCACCCTGCAGGAGTACGTGTACCTGGAGCACGGTGCCCACTACGCCATCGGCGCGCTGGCGGTGATCCTCGCTGTCAGCATCGAGACCGAGGTTCCTGAGATCATCACTGGTCTTGTCGGCGTCGGGTTCATCGCCATCGCGTTGGCGTCGTCCGTCCGCAACCGCAACCGCAACCGTGACAGGCAGCGGGCCAGCGGTGCCGGGGGACCTGACAGCGACCAGGACGAACGGCCGGGCAAGGTGGTGACGGCCCGCTCATAGCGTCCCAGGTCGATGACGCGAGGCGCCGTCCGGGCGGCGGCGACCACTAAGCTTATGTCACGACCACCGCAAGGGAGCGGGTTATGCCTATCGACTACAGCAAGCGGTCTGGCGGCCAGGAACCCAGCCCAGGGCGGGTGTCGCTGAGCAAGGTGACGTTGACCAAGAACACGCCTTCGGTCTCCCTGAGCAAGCAGGGCGGAGGTGATCGGCTACATGTCAACCTCAACTGGACAACCCAGGCAGGCGCGGCCACCGGGGGCCGGGGCGGCTTCCTCAAGCGCGTCCTCGGCGCTGTCTCCGGTGGCATCGACCTCGACCTGGCTTGTCTTTATGAGCTCTCCGACGGCCGTAAGGGCGTGGTGCAGGCGTTGGGTGACAGCTTCGGATCCTTTGCGGCGCCGCCGTACATCCAGCTTGACGCCGACGACCGGACCGGGGCTTCTAGCGGCGGGGAGAACCTGTTCGTCAACCTCGCCCGGGTGGGGGAGATCCACCGTTTGCTGGTCTTTGCCTTCATCTATTCCGGTGTCCCCAACTTCGACCAGGCGAACGCCGTGGTGACGCTGACCCCGGCCAACGGCGCGCCGATCGAGGTACGGCTGGACGAGCGGGCGGGCAACGCCAGGATGTGCGCGATCGCTCTGCTGACCAACTCCAGCGGTAACGACCTCGTGGTGAACCGGGAGGTCCGTTATGTCAGCGGTCATCAGGATCTTGATCGAGCGTATGGATGGGGTCTGAACTGGGCCCCGGGACGCAAGTAGGCGGCGGCGCGCGATCATGAACCGTTCGGTGACGCCCTCTGCTGGGGATGACGGTAGGTACTCGATGTTCCGGCCACGCCAGGAGCCGGTGGCCGACGCGCCGCCCTGGTACCCGTTGGAGCCGCCGCCGTCCGGCAGCGGCCATTCGTCCACGGACGAAGCCGGCAGCGGGCCGGAGGATAGCGTGGCTGCTGAGGACGCCGCGGCCGTGGCGGGGGACGTGCCGGAAGAGGACGCGCCGCCCGCCCGCCCGCCCGCGGACGGCGTCCAGGGGAGCATGGATGGGGATACCGCTGTGGATGTCTCCCGCCGGGCTGGCCCTGCCGGGCTGGCCCGGCCGGCGCAGGCGCGGCCGCCTGCTGGGACCGACAGGCCCGACGAGCCCGACGCGACCGGAGATCCGGCCGGCCGGCGACCGTCGGGCGCGGGCGCTGTGCCGGTTGCGCTGGAGCCGGCAGAACCGGAGCCGGCACAGCTGGCAGAACCGGAGCCGGCACAGCTGGAACCAACGCAGCTGGAGCCAGCTGCGTTGGAGTGTTCTGATCCTGACAGCGGGGAGGCTCACGATGAGCCGGTCGCCGATATTGATCTTTCAATGTTGTCGGCAAGAGTCGCGGACCTGGCGGGCCTCACCGCCGTGAGCGCCGCGGCAACCGTGCGGCTGGACGAGCTCCACCAGCGGGTCGAGGAACTGGCCAGGCTCCGGCGCCACGATGCGGATCTGGTGGATCGCCTGCACGCCGAGAACACCCGGCTCCGGGCAGGCGAGCTGGCTGAGGCGATGGCGCCCCTGCTGCGCGGGCTGATGCGGCTGCACGACCAGATGACCAGCCTCGGCGCGGATGACGGCCAAAGCGTTGCGGGCATCCTGCGCAAACAGCTGCTGCAGGTGATGGACCTCGCCGCGGATGTCCGCCCGTATACCGCCGTGGTGGGAATGCCCTTCGATCCGGCCCGGCACACCGGGATGCGCCGGGTCGGCGTCGACGACCCCGGCCGCGATCGGACGATCGCCCGCACGCTCAAGCCCGGATTCGTCCGCGGTGAGTCGACGGTGGTGCGACCAGCCGAGGTGGAGGTTTTTCGGGCACACTGAAACCCGGCGGCGGTTTGTTGGAGGGACCTTATGGCGCGAACAAAGGTGTTCGGAATCGACCTGGGAACGACGTACTCGTGTATCGCCCAGGTGGACGAGTACGGGCGCCCTGACGTGATCCGCAACATCGAGTCGCAGCCGACGACGCCATCGGTGGTGCTGTTCGACGGATCGGCGGGCGGCGGCGTCACTTTTGTCGTCGGTACACAGGCGAAGCGGCAGTCGCGGATTCGCCCGGACGATGTGGCGAGCCTGGTCAAACGGCACATGGGTGAGGCCGACTGGCGGTTTGTCGTGCAGGGTGAGGAGTACAGCGCGCCAGCCGTGTCGAGCCTCATCCTCAAGGCGCTCGCCGCTGATGCCGAGCGGGCAACCGGAACCGCGGTGACGGACGTGGTCATCACCGTCCCGGCCTACTTCGGGGACGAGGAACGCAAGGCGACGAAGCTCGCCGGTGAGCTCGCCGGGCTGAACGTGCTGGACATCATCAATGAGCCCACGGCCGCCGCCTTCGCGTACGGGTTCGCCCAGGACGGTGTGGCGGACACGACCGTGCTTGTTTACGATCTCGGCGGTGGCACTTTCGACACCACCGTCATCCGCCTGTCGAAGAACGCGATCACAGTCGTGGCCACCGATGGTGACCACGAGCTCGGCGGTGCCGACTGGGACGCGGAGCTGGTGCGCTTCTTGGCCCAGAAGTTCACCGAGGCGCAGCCTGACGCCGGTGACCCGCTCGACGACGTCTACGACGAACAGGAACTGCTGACCTCGGCGGAGGACGCGAAGCTGGCTTTGTCCGGTCGTGACAGCGTTGACGTGCTGGTGGTTCACGGTGGCCGGCGGGCGAGCGTGACCGTGACCCGGACGGATTTTGAGGAGATCACCGCTGCCTTGTTGCAGCGGACGCTCGACCTCACCGGATCGGTGCTCGCCAGGGCCAGGGAGCGCGGGGTCGACAAGGTGGACATCTGCCTGCTCGTCGGCGGCATGAGCAAGAGCCCGGCGGTCGCCCACAAGATTGCGGACAGCTTCGGTCTGACCCCACGTCTGGTCGATCCCGATCTTGCTGTAGCCAAGGGGGCCGCGGTGTTCGGGCAGAAGAAGGAGCTGGAGCGGTACGTCCTGGACGACCTGGTCGCCCAGGGCAGGCTCGCCGCCGGAGCGAGCCTGGACGCGGCGGCGCCGGCCGACGTCCAACGCTCGGTGTCGGGCGCGGCGGGTGATTTCGGGCTGACGACCACCGCGGTCGTGGACCTGGTCAAGACGAAAGTCACCAATGTGACCTCCCGCGGTTTCGGGATCTTCGCGGAGGACCGCGGCAAGGCGGTCGCGGCGTTTCTTGCGCATCGCAACGATCCGCTGCCGATCGAAGTCACCCAGACCTTCTACACGATCTCCGATGATCAGACGGAGGTCGATATCCGCGTGTTCGAGCAGGGGACGAGCGCTGAGTCGGCCATCCTCCAGGACAACAAGGTGATCGTCGAAGGTGCTATCGCGGGGATTCCCGGGGGCCATCCCCGCGGCACCCCCGTAGATGTCACCTTTCTCATGCGCCCGGACCAGACGATCGTCGTCACCGCCACACATCCCGGCGTGACCGGGCCGCTTGTTCTGCAGGTCACCGCGGGTGTGGGCAGCGAGGTAATGCGGGACGAGGAGACAAAGAAGATCACGTTGCTCAAGCAGCGGGACTGATGTCGCTGGAGCGGTCTCCGGCGGCGCGCGAACATGTCCGGTACATATGGTGCGGCGAGATCGGTGCCGCGTCCGGGCTGGGTTCATACGCTCCGCGGTGGGGACGAAGGTGGAGCGGTGAGCGTGGTGTTCGACGGCAGCGGCTACCGCCAGCGTGTGCTGGCGGAGCTGCAACGCCGGTCCAATCTCGATCTTGAGGACCCGTTCTTCGTGGCTGCGCTGGACCCGGCCGTCGTTTACACCGAGGCCGAGGTACGCGCACACCTGGCCCGCGTCATCGCGTTTTTGCAGCGGCAGCGGAACTCGGCACGGTACGCGACGTTGGCGGCGGCACTGGTCCGGCGGAGGGCCGAGTGGGAGGCGCCGCTACTGGACGCGCACAGCCGTGAGCAGGCCCGGCTTCGCGTGCTGGCCGCACGCCGCAGCGGGGATGCCGAACGGCTGGCCAAGGTGGCTCGCAATCTCGCTACTGTGCGTGAGCGTTTTGGTGGGGTTCCCCGGTCTCGAATTGCGGGGCTGCGCCGGCTGGCGTCGGCTGACGGGGTGACCACCGAACAGTTCGACGCGATCCTCGCCGGTGAGAAGGTGATCGAGGATGGTTCCGGCGATGAGGCCGAGCCACTCGCGCCGGGGCTGCGGCGCCAGATCCGTGATCGCCTGATCGAGCTGCGGCAGCTACGCGACGGAGATCGAGCTGGCACCGCGTCCCTGTGGGCGTTGCTGGGTGTTCCAGCCGACTCCGTGCCGGCCCGGATCCAGGCTGCTTACGACCTCCTTGTCGAGGGTAATCAGCGGCGTCCGCTTGACCGCGAGAAGACGGTGACCGCCGATCTGCTCGCGCAGGTGCGCACCAGGCTGCTCGACGGTGATCCGGCCGCCTACACGGCCGGGCTGATCGCCGATGCCCGCGACGAGATCCGGCCGAAGGTCGAGGAACACGTCGTTCTCGATGGTGAGCTGGGGCCGGCCGCTTTCGAGGGGCTGGTCCGGGAGGTCCTAGCGGCCGGGCGGGGGCTTTCGGCGGCACAGGCGAAGGCCGTGTTGCTCGGTATCGCCCGGGAGCTGGGCGCGGCGGTGACGACCGGTGCCGTCGTCGACTACGTTGTCTGTCCGTGTTGCAGCCGCCCGGAGCCGGTGGACGGTTCACGCGTCTGTCGTTATTGCGACGCCGAGCTCTACACCGCGTGTCCTTCGTGCGGCCGGGCGACCGAGGCCGCCGCGGCGGCGTGCCGGTTCTGCGGGCACAGTCTGCGCCAGGCCCGCGAGGCGGCTGATGCCCTCGCCGCGATCCGTCGGGACCTGGAGAACGGCCATCCCAAGCACGCCGGTGAGCTGCTGGCTGAAGCGCGCTCGGTGCTCGTGGCGGTGGGTGGGCAGGCAGCCCGCGCGGCCGAGGATCTCGACGCGCGGCTGCGGGCCGCGCTGGCCGCTGCCGACGCCGGGTGGCGGGCACTGGTCGAGTACCGCGAAGCCCGCTGCGAGGACGCCGCTGCCGACGGGGCCCGTTGGCTCGTCGCCCAGGCATCCGATGTGCCCGGTCCGGACGGGCGTTCCGCGGATGAGGTGCTTGCCGAGCTCACCGCCCACCAGGAGGTCATCCGCCGCCGGGTCGACGCGGCGCGGGCACTGCCGCCAGCCGAGCAGGAGAACGCGCTGGCCGCGGTGCTCGCGACCGTGGCTGACAGCAGGGCGGCGCTGGCCGCACTGGCGGCGCTGCCACTCCCGCCGCCAACCGAGCTGACCGCGAGCAGCGAGGACGGTGCCGTGGTGCTGCGCTGGCGGGCCTCTCCCTCGGCGCTTGGGCCGGTGTCCTACCGGGTGGTCAGGCTGGTGGGGGAGACGGGCGGCCCGGGGGGAGCAGCGCCGGTTGAACGCAGCCTGGGTACGACTCGGTCCACCGAGCTGTCCGATGCCGGAGCCCCGGCTGGGGTGATGGTTCGTCACGAGGTGACGGCGATCGTGGGCAGCCGGCGGTCGGTAGCGGTGCGTACGCCCGGTATCGTGGTGGTGCGGGATGTAGCGGGCCTGCATGCGGAGCAGACCGGTGCCGATGTGAGGCTGTCGTGGCGGCTGGACGGCCCCGTGGACGCCGTCACAATCGATCGGACCGTGGACGAGTCGTCGCCGGTGCTGGTCCCCATGCGTCGGATCCGGGCGAGCGCCGGCCAGTATGTCGACACGGCTGTCCAGGCCGGTGTCACCTACCGCTACTGGGTGTATGTCGAATATCGGGATGTGGACGGGCAGCCCTCCCGGACCGCCGGCTCGGGGATCACGATTACGGTGACGCCACGCCCGCCGCTGGTACGTGATCTGGCGGTCACCACCGTCAACGGGCAGACCGCGTTGCGCTGGAGCAGCATGCCGGACACGCATGTGCGGATCTACGCCGTGCCGGCGGCGGGCCCCGGGTCGGCGTCTCCGGTCGGGGCCGAGGGCGCCGAGATCGACTTGGCGAACATAGCCGAGCGGGCACGGCTGGTTGGGTCGAGTGGGGACGGCCACTTGGTGGACCCCCTGGCCGTCGGAGAGCTGGAGTACACACCGGTGGCCGTGCGCGATGGCCGGGCGGTGGCCGGCCGTGGCGTGCGGCATCTGGTGGTCGAGCGCATCCGGGAGCTGCGTGCGGACGACCGTGGCGAGGAGATCGTGTTGTCCTTTCAGCTGCCATCGGGGATTACCGAGGCCCGTGTCCTGTGGCGCCGGGACCAGTTCCCGACCGGGCCGGACGATCCGAGCGCCTTCCAGGCGAAGGTCACCAACGCCAGTCTGGAGATCAAGGGAGGGTGGCATCTCGCCGCGCCGCGTGACGGTTCGCCCTACTTCGTCGCCTGCTATCCACTGGTGCGTACCGGCGGGACGCTGCGTGCGGCCGCGCTCGGTACGGCAGTTGTAGCCCGCTCGGCTGCCCAACATGAGCCGCATGAGCCGCATGAGCCGCATGAGCCGCATGAGCCGCATGAGCCGCATGAGCCGCATGAGCCGCACGACCATCACGACCGGGAGATGACGGTCACCTACACCCTGGCCCGGTCTGGCTGGCGCCGCCGCACCCTGCGCGTGCAGATCAGCGCGGACGGGCCGTTGCCGGCGATGGTGCTTGTCGCGCGGCCGGGGACGACCCCACCGCAGGCGAACGAAGATGGGCACCCGCTGGCGCGGGTGTCGGCGGTGCCGGCGACAGCCGCGCGCACGCTCGAGGTCTCGCTCGAGGGCGCGGAGCTTCCCTGGGGGGTACGCCTGTTCCTGAGCTCGCCGGAGAACGCAGCCGCAGCCGCAGCCGCGGCCGCGGCGGTCGGCGGGATACCGGGTGACAGGGCCCCCACTGGGGTGATTCTCCGTCATCCGCCGGACGAAGCCCTGATTGTCAGGTGAATCGCTTGCGCCGTGCCAATGATCATCAAGGCCTCCGGGCGGGTTTTCGTGGGAGCTCTCGAAGAGGTGACCAGCGGGCCCGGTCGCTGCCGATCGGGTGGCGGTGGGTGGCCGCGGGCCTGGTACTGTCCGGCATCGTCGCCGCTGCCGGAGTCCTCGCCATCGGGCCGGCGCTCCGGAATCGCGGTTCACCACCGGTCACCGGCTGGGATACCCGGGGAAGGCTGTCGGGCCTGCCCTGGCTGTCCGGCGTGCACCTGGCGAACGAGCTGGCGCCCTATCTGGCCTTTGGCGCGTGGCGGGACCGGCCGGTCGACGTGGCGCTCGTCTTTACGAGCCGGGACAGGGGGTGGGGCCCGATATCCGAGCCCGACTGGCCGGTGGACGACTTCGCGGCTTTTCCGGGGAAACTGGTCATCAGCCAGCCGACGTTTCCGGAGGGGCAGGGGAGCAATGCCGCGTGCGCCCGCGGCGCTTATGACGAGCACTGGCGGAGATTCGGCTCCTTTCTCACGCGCAAAAACCGGGCTGACTCCATCGTACGGATCGGCTGGGAGTTCAACGGGATGTACATGTACTGGCATGCGGACGCCGACGCCAGGAATTTCACGGAGTGTTTTCGTCGGATCGCCGTTGCCATCCGTTCCGCAAACCCGAAGGTCAGGATTGACTGGACGTTCAATGCCCACAGTTCCCCGGTACCGGCGAGCGGGAATCCATGGGACGCCTACCCCGGTGATGCCTACGTTGACGTCGTCGGTATCGACGCTTACGATCACTACCCGCCGGTGCGGGACGAGGCGGCGTGGCAGCGTCAGTGCGACAGCGTCAACGGTCTCTGCGATCTCATTCGGTTCGCTCGTGCGCATGGCCGGAAAGTCGGCGTGGGTGAGTGGGGTGTCACGTCTTGTGGCGGTGATGCTGGCGGCGACAACCCGTTCTACGTCCGGAAGATGTATGACAGTTTCATGACGAACGCGGACGTGATCGGCTATGAAAGTTACTTTCACGACTCGTCGCCGGACAATGTGTGTTCGACGATCATGTACGGTGGGCGGAACGCTCGGTCGGCCGCTGAGTACAAGCGGCTGTTCGGCAGGTCGTGACGGACCCGGTTGAGTATGTGATCCGGCGACTGGGTGAAATGCGGTCGTCCGCTGGATGACAGCGGTGGGGAAGTTGCCGGACAGCCATTCCACACGGCCGGCGGGCGATGTACCGTCTGGCAAGCCTGACGGCTGACGGCTGACAAAGGATGACGATGATAGGGGGTTCGCTGGGTGCGTCACTTCGGTTTTCTGGACGCGGACCGGACGGACGCGCTGTTTCACCGGTTGCCTGAGGAGATCCTCCCGGATGGGGACCGCCGGCTTGTGGCAACGGCGCTGGGCGCCACCCTCTACGCCCCGGGCACGCGGCCGACGCTGGCCGCGGATGTCCGTCGGCAGGCCGCGGCCGGGGTGACGTCGATGGTGCTCTGCCTGGAGGACGCCATCGCTGACCACGAGGTCGCCACGGCCGAGGCGAACGTGGTCGCCGCTCTTCGTAACCTGGGGGAAGATCCACCGACCGCTGGCGGCGGGCCGCCGTTGTTGTTCGTCCGGGTCCGCGACACGGAGCAGATACCGCTTCTGACCGCACGTCTTGATTCCGCCGCGGCCGCGGCGTTCGCCGGATTCGTCCTGCCGAAGTTCAGTCCTGAAAACGGAGAGCCGGCGTTGGCGGCTGTGTCGCGTGCCGCCGAGCGGCTCGGCCGGATGCTCTGGGCGATGCCCGTGCTGGAAAGTCCGGAGGTTATTTTCAGGGAGACTCGCGCGGCGGCGCTGTCGGGGGTCCGGGAGCTCGTCGACAAACACGCCGATGTCGTGCTGGCGGTCCGCTTGGGCGCCACCGACCTTTGCGGGCTGTTCGGGTTGCGACGGAATCGGGACCTGACCATCTACGACATCGCGGTGGTCCGTGATTGCATCGCGGATATCGTCAACGTGTGTGCCCGTGGCGGCGACCACGTGGTGAGCGGGCCGGTATGGGAATATTTCGCTCAGCCGGAGCGCCTGTTCGTGAGCGCGCTGCGGGTCACGCCATTCGAGGAAGCTGATCTTGTCGATGACAGTGCGGACGGTGCTCGCCTGCGCCTGCGCCTCGTCTCCGCCGATCTTGATCGGCTCATCCGCGAGGTGGTGCTTGACAAGGCGAACGGATTGCTGGGCAAAACCGTGATCCACCCCAGTCATGTGCCTGCCGTGCATGCGCTGCATGTTGCCAGCCACGAAGAGTACGTGGACGCCATAGCGATTCTCGCGGAGGACGCCGGCGGGGTACGGCCGAGTTGCTACGCGAACAAGATGAACGAGCTGGGACCCCATCGGATCTGGGCGCAAGGGGTGCTGCGGCGGGCCCAGGCCTTCGGTGTCCTGCGGGAGGGCCACACGTTCGTCGACGTTCTGGCCGCGACCGGAGTGTCGTGACGTTCCGGTGACACGCGGATTGTCCCGGATGGCAACAGCGGTGAGGGCGGAGGTCGTGTGAGCCTGGCGGATCACCTCGGGCAGTCTTCGAGCGGCCCGAACTGGCTGTGGGACGAGCTGGGGCTCGATATCAGGATCAGAACCGACACGCTGGGCAGGGGCCTGCACGGGCTGGTCGGGCTTGCGTTGCGGCGCAATCCGCTGCGGGCACATCTGCTGGTCAGCCGAGTACTCGGCAAACATCTTCCGGTGCCGCCACGGGAATCGCTGGCGGCTGGTCGGCTGCTGGCGGCCCGGGTCCGCGAGGACTCCGCTGGGCTGGGGGGTGCGCTGATGACGGCTGGGCCACTGGTGGTCGGTTACTGTGAGACGGCAACCTCGCTTGGGCATGCGGTGGCGGACGGCATCGCGGGTTGTGACTATCTGCATACCACTCGTCGGGTGGTACCCGGCGCCACCACCCTGCTCGACTTTGACGAGGCACATTCCCATGCCACCTACCACTGGCTCATGCCGACCGATCCCGAGGTGGTGCGGGCGCCGCGTCCGCTGATCCTGGTGGATGACGAGCTCTCGACCGGCCGGACCGCGCTGGGCACGATTCAGGCGCTGCACGCCTTCGCGCCACGGCCCTCCTACACCGTGGCGACGCTGTTCGACGCCCGGCCGCCGGAGTCCCGGCGTGCGTTCAACGAGCTCGCGGACCGTCTTGGTGTTCCGGTGCGGGTGGTGTCGCTGCTGTCCGGAGAGCTGGTGGTGCCGCACGACGTAGCTCTGCGCGCGCAACGGCTTCGGGCCCGCCATGGCGGTGACCCTGTCGGTGCGGCCGCGCGGGAGCCGTCCACCTGGCGTCATCCGGTCCGCTCCGTACGGCCTGACTGGCCGGCCGAGCTTCCCGACGGTGCGCGCCACGGTTGGTCGCAGGCGGACCGGGCACTGCTCGACGCGGTCGTGCCGGCGGTCGCCCGGGAGATTGCGGCGGTGCTGACCGAGCCGTCCGGACGCGTTCTGCTGCTTGGCACGGAAGAGCTCATGTACACACCGTTGCGAATCGGGGTCGCGCTCGATGAAATTATCTCGGGCGCGGTGCTTTACCACTCGACAACGCGTTCGCCGGTCTACCCGATCGACGCCGAAGGCTGTGCGATCCGCTGCGCGCTGACGTTCCCGGCGCCGGACGACCCCACCCGGATGAGTCATGTCTACAACGTCCGGCCGGGCCTGTACGACGACATCGTGGTCGTGGTCGATTCGGTCGCCAACGGCGGGCTGGCGGAGGCCGACGTCGCCGGGATGGTCGGGATGCTGCGTCGGTGTGCGCCGGTGACCGTGGTCACGATTCCGGCCCGAGGCCCGGACAGGCGTCCGATGACCTGGCCGACCGGGCGTGTGGCAGGGGGAGCGAGTTGAGCGAGGGTACGGTCCTGGGAGCCATTCCGGGCACGGTGGGTTCGGGGTCCTACGATCCCGCGGATGTGGTCTTTCTGCTGAAGGATCTCAGTGACATCCCGCTGGAGCGCCCCACTGAAGACCGTGAGGAGGATTTCTCCAAGGGACGTCACTACGCTGAGGATCTGCCTGTCGAGTACGAACCCTCGGATTCCTATCTTGCTCTTTTCGAGGATGCCCTCACGCGGTCGGCGGAACGGGTCGCCACCGCGGTCGGTATAGCCACCGAGCTTGTGCTTGCAAGCAAGGATAAGCCGGTTATCGTATCGCTCGCGCGGGCCGGCACGCCCGCCGGAATCCTCATGCGGCGTTGGGCCCGGTGGAAGCACGGGCTCGAGCTGCCGCACTACTCGGTCTCCATTATCAAGGACCGGGGGCTTGACGAGAACGCGTTGCGGTGGATCCTGGACCGCCATGCCCCCCATGCGCTCCAGTTCGTCGATGGCTGGACGGGCAAAGGCGCTATCTTGAAGGTCCTGCAGGCTGCGGCGGGGCAGTTCGGTGTGGACAGCTCCATGGCGGTGCTCTCGGATCCGGGCCACTGCACGTCGGTTTACGGCACCCGGGACGACTTCCTCATCCCGCACAGCTGTCTGAACTCCACGGTCAGCGGCCTGGTGAGCAGAACCGTGCTGAATTCCGCACTGATCGGTCCGGCTGACTTCCACGGGGCGAAGTACTATCGGCACCTGGCTGACCGGGATTATTCCCGCCGGTACGTCGACACCGTTATGGCGGCCTTTCCCGCCGCGTCGGACGCGGTCGCGCATGGGCTGCGCCAAGCGGAGGACCGTACCCCGACCTGGGCCGGCTGGCGCGCGGTCGAAATGCTGGCGAAGGATTATGGAATCACGAACATCGGCCTTGTCAAGCCGGGGGTCGGTGAGACGACAAGGGTGCTGTTGCGACGGGTGCCCTGGAAAGTCGTTGTCGCACCCGGCCGGTTGGCGGAACTGGCTCATATCCTCTCGCTTTGTGCGGCCAAAGGGGTGGCGGTGGAGGAAAGGGCGGAGCTGCCGTACTCCTGTGTCGGGATCATCCGGCCGACCGACGGCCGGCCTGACCGGGCGTTGTTCAACGTGCCGTCCTGACATCCGATGGGTACCGATCCGTGGACACGTTCCAGGTCGCTCAGTATTTTCGTGATCAAATTCCGTTGTCTGATCGGCCCGCGGGCTCGGGTGACATCGCGCAGTTCCGCGACGGTGGTCAGGCGTTGGTGTACAGCGGCGGCGAGGACGGCATGGGAAACCTGTGGCCGCGCCGCCCAGTCGGCCATATCGACAACGGAACGGGCCAGCCGGGTCCGCGGCGGATACGGTCGCGGACACACGTCCGCGGGGCCGAGCTGAGCGCTGTGGCGAATGACGACGCCGGGGCGGGGGCCCGGCCGTCGCCCCGGCGGTACAAGAACGGTGACGCTCTCCTCGTCAAAGCCGTGCAGGCCCCCCAGGGCCGCCGCGCAGGCACCGCCGAGCACAGCTCCGGGGCCGATGGACTCGAGCGCGCACCACAACAACTGCATACGGGTGAGCGGCCCGGGGCGTGTCACGAGCACCCCGGGCAGGGGCCGCTGCCATCGGCCGGATCTGACCCGCCATCGAATCGCTGACCGGGTCGTCCCGGCCGCGACAGCGGCGCGGATCGAGATGACGCCACACTGGTGGTCGGCTGTCTTCTGCCAGGAGCGCTGACCGGGGTCCGGGGCCATGCCCACGAGCCTCGCCGATTGGTCCGCCGAACGGAACGCCACCCGGCGGGCTGTGGAAAAGTGGCGGCGGGCTTCCCCGGATGTGGACGGACGGCTCATCTCCTGCGCTGCCGAGTGCCATCGGTACTGGGTCAGCCCTTGTATATCCCGATGATCAATAAAATGATCGCGATCGCAAACGCGCTCTAAGAGCGCCCGGCAATAGGGGACGCGGCGGGCGGGGCCAGGGCACGCACCTCGCGTCATCGCTCCCCGTCCATCGCTGCGCGATGCACGGGTACCCCGGCTCGTCGGTCGCCACCCACCACCTCCGGTGGCTGTCTCCGCCGCCTCACGATGCACGCACCCCAGCCCCGCTCCTTTAAGCGGCGCGAGCCGGACAGCTGGCTTCCGAAACGCCCTAGCTGTCCGGGTCGTCGAGACGGGCCAGATAGGTGGCCAGTTCCTCGACCGCGTCCTCGTACTGGGGATGCAGGTCGACGAACGCACGCAACTCGTCAGCGAGCCAGTCGAGCGTCACGGTCTCCTCCCCGCGACGCGCCGACAGCTCCTCAATACCCCTGTCGGTGAAGTACACCGTCAGCTCCGGTTTCCAAGTCCCAGCCTCGTTTCGGGCGTTCTTACGCGGTGAACGCAGCCTCGATCAGCGCTTTCTGTTCCTTCTCGTGCACGGAGGAGGAGCCGGACGCCGGAGCGGCCGACGCCTTACGTGATACCCGGCGCAACCGCAGCCCCGCCGGCAAGGCATCGGGCAGGTGGATGGCCATGTGCGGGTAGGCGCCCTGATTGGCCGGCTCCTCCTGCACCCAGACCACGTCGGCGAGGTTCGGGTAGGTGCTCAGGACCTCCCCGAGCTCCGCGACCGGCGTGGGGTAGAGCTGCTCGATCCGGACGAGCGCGGTATCGGTGATCTTTTTGCTGGTCTGCTCGGCCAGGAGGTCGTAATAGACCTTTCCGCCCGACAGCAGTACTCTCCGGACGTTGCTCCGGTTGTCGATCTTTGTGTCGTCGATTACCGGACGCCATGATCCTGTTGTCAGGTCCTCGACCGTCGAGGTCGCGGCCTTCAGCCGCAGCATCGACTTGGGAGTGAACACCACCAGCGGGCGTCGCACCGGTGAGAGCGCCTGCCGGCGCAGCAGGTGGAAGTAACTTGCCGGGCTCGACGGAGCGGACACCAGCATGTTGTTCTCGGCGCACAGCGACAGGAAGCGTTCGATGCGGGCGGAGGAGTGGTCCGGGCCCTGCCCCTCGTAGCCGTGCGGGAGCAGAAGGCCGACCGAGTTGCGCTGGCCCCACTTGGCCTCGCCCGCCGCGATGAACTCATCGATGATCGACTGTGCCCCGTTCGCGAAGTCGCCAAACTGGGCTTCCCACAGCACGAGCGCTTCCGGGCGAGCCACCGAGTAGCCGTACTCGAAGCCCATCGCCGCGAACTCGCTCAGCAGCGAGTCGTGGACGTAGAAGGTGCCGGCGCCCTCCTCGGCCTCCAACGACTTCAGCGGGCAGTAGTCCTCGCCACTGTGCCGGTCGACCAGAACGGCGTGCCGCTGGCCGAAGGTACCGCGCCGGCTGTCCTGCCCGGCAAGGCGGATAGGCCGGCCGTCGAGCAGGACCGAGCCGAAGGCGATGGTCTCGGCGCACGCCCAGTCGATCGTCCCAGTCGCGATCATCTGTGCCCGGCGCTCGAGCTGCGGGCGCAGCCGCGGATGAACGGTGAATCCGGCCGGCAGGGCGGTCTGGGTATCTATGATCATCTTGATGGCGTCCAGCGACACGGCGGTGGACACGGCGGCAGCCGCCGCGGCCTCCGCTGGAGTCGTCACCAGCCGAGGCCCGTGAGCTGGGCGTTGGCTGGTGTCACGGGTCTCGGCGAACGCCTTCTCCAGCTGTACCGAGTAGCTCTTCATGGCCTGTTCGGCCTCGGCCAGGGTGATGTCACCACGGCCGATCAGCGCTTCGGTGTAGAGCTTACGGACCGACCGCTTCGTGGCGATCGTGTCGTACATCAGCGGCTGGGTGAACGACGGCTCGTCCATCTCGTTGTGCCCGCGCCGCCGGTAGCACACCATGTCGATGACGACGTCCTTGTGGAACGCCTGCCGGTACTCGAAGGCCAGCCGCGCGACTCGTACACACGCCTCGGGGTCGTCCCCGTTCACATGGAAGATGGGGGCCTGCACCATCCGGGCGACGTCGGTCGCGTATACCGACGACCGGCTGGCGATCGGTGACGTGGTGAACCCGACCTGGTTGTTGATGACGACGTGCACGGTCCCGCCGGTGCGGTACCCACGCAGCTGCGAGAGGTTCAACGTCTCGGCGACCACGCCCTGGCCGGCGAAGGCGGCGTCCCCGTGGACGAGCACCGGCAGCACCGTGAAGCCCTCGGGACCCTTGTTGAGCATGTCCTGCTTGGCCCGGGTGACACCTTCCAGGACCGGGTCGACCGCCTCCAGATGGGACGGGTTGGACACCAGCGAGATCGGCACCTGGCGACCGTCCGGGCTGGTGTAGATGCCCTCCGCGCCGAGGTGGTACTTGACGTCGCCCGAACCGTGCGCCGTCTGCGGGTCGACGTAGCCCTCGAACTCGGCGAAGATCTGCCGGTAGGACTTGCCGACGATGTTCGCCAGCACGTTCAGCCGGCCGCGGTGCGCCATTCCGAGGGTGACCTCGTCCATGCCCGCTTCAGCGGCCCGCTGGAGTACCTCGTCGAGCAGGGGGATGGCCGACTCCGCGCCTTCGAGCGAGAATCGCCGCTGGCCCACGTATTTGGTCTGCAGGAACGACTCGAACGCCTCGGCCGCGCCGAGCCGCTCCAGGACGTGCAGCTGCTCGGCCGGGTCGGGGCGCTCGGCGGCCCGTTCGACCCGCTGCTGGATCCAGACCCGCTCGTCGGGCTCCTGGATGTGCATGTACTCGATACCGACCCGGCGGCAGTAGGAGTCCCGCAGGACACCAAGAATGTCGCGTAGCGTCATCCGGCGGTGGCCGGCGAAGCCGTCGACGGGAAACTCGCGGTCGAGGTCCCACAGGGTCAGGCCATGGCTGATGATGTCGAGGTCAGGGTGGCTGCGGATGGCGAACTCAAGGGGGTTCGTGTCGGCCATCAGGTGTCCGCGCACCCGGTAGGCATGGATCAGTTCGAGTACCCGGGTACCGTGGTCAAGATCGCCATCGTGGGACGAGGTGATATCGGTGACCCAGCGCACCGGTTCGTACGGTATGCGCAGCGAGCGGAAGATCTCCTCGTAGAAACCGTCCTCGCCGAGCAGGAGCTGGTGCATCCGGCGCAGGTATTCGCCGGACTGCGCACCCTGAATGATCCGGTGGTCATAGGTGCTGGTCAACGTGATGATTTTTGAGACTGCCAGCTTCGACAGGGTTTCGGTGGACGCCCCCTGGAACTCGGCCGGGTACTCCATGGCGCCGACGCCGATGATTGTTCCCTGCCCCTGCATCAGGCGCGGGACCGAGTGCACGGTGCCGATGCCACCGGGGTTGGTCAGGGTGATCGTCACATCGGTGAAGTCGTCGGCGGTGAGCTTGTTCGTGCGGGCACGCCGGACGAGGTCTTCGTAGGTGAGCCAGAACTGGCTGAAATCCATGGCCTGGGCCTGCTTGACCGCGGCAACCACCAGCTGCCGGGAGGTTCCCTTGATCAGGTCGATGGCGAGCCCGAGGTTGACGTGCTCCGGCTCGACGAGGGTCGGCTTGCCGGCGATCTCAGCGTACGAGTGATTCATGGCCGGCGCCGTCTCGAGCGCCTTGACCATCGCATACCCGATCAGATGGGTGAACGAGACCTTGCCGCCACGGGACCGAGCCAGGTGCCGGTTGATGACGATCCGGTTGTCCGCGAGCAGCTTGGCCGGGACCGCGCGTACCGACGTCGCCGTCGGGACGTGCAGGGACGTCTCCATGTTGGCGGCTACCCGGGCGGCGGCACCGCGCAGCGGCGACGTGGGGACGCCGTTCGTCGGGACTGGCACGGCCTGCCCGGATGCCGGTGGCCGGGCAGGCGTGGCCGCAGCCGCGGCCGCGGCCGTGTTGATCACCGTGCCGCGCGGCTGGTCGGTGGGGGTGGCGTCCAGTTGGCCTGGCCGTGGCACGGAACCAGCTATGACAACAGGGGGGACGGGCTCGGCCGTACCCGGCTGCCCGTTCACCTCGCCCGGTTGATAGTCGGAGAGGAACTCGCGCCACTCCGGCGAAACACTCTCAGGGTCCGCGAGATACTGCTGGTAGATCTCAAATACCAGCCACTCGTTGGGGCCGAAGTCGGGTCCGGACTCGGGTACCGTCGGTGCTGTCACGGGGGCGTTCCCCTCTATCTACCCTCTGTTATGGCCCGCCGCGCGGGCCCTTCCGTTGTCGTGTGCTCAGGCTACTCGCAGGCCTTACTTGATCTGTCCGAACGCTGTGACCAGTGAGACAGGCCACGGGCATGGTAAGTGTGCCAAATATGTGGCAGGGACCGTCCTTGCCGCGGGTATCCGCAGGCTACGGGTGGGTGCGCAGGCCTCGCGAGGGGCGGTTGCGCAGACCCCGCGAGCGAGCTCCGCGAGCAGGCGCTGAGACGGGCGCGAAGACACGTTCGTCACCGTGCGAGTATTCCCCGTGTGGCGATGTGGCTCGGGGTCGATGTGGGTGGGACCTTCACCGACCTGGTCGCTGTCGATGACGGCGGCCGGCTGGTTTCCGCGAAGGTGCCGTCGGTGCCCGCCGACCCATCCGTGGGGGTGCTCGGTGCCGTCCGCGGGGCAGGTCTGGCCACCGAGCCTGGGACGGTCGAGCGGTTCGCCCACGGCACCACGGTCGCCACCAACGCGTTGCTGGAGCGGCGGGGTGCGCGGACCGCTCTGGTGACCACGCGGGGATTCGCCGACATCATCGAGATCGGCCGGCAGAACCGACCGGCCCTCTACGATCTCACCCGCCATCACCCGCCGGCGCTGGTGCCGCGCGAGCTCCGTTACACCGTCGTGGAGCGTACCGGTCCCGCCGGTGTGGTCGTGGCGTTGGACCCCGAGGCTCCGCGGCAGGTCGCCACCGCCCTCGCGGCTATTGACGGTCTTCAGGCCGTGGCCGTGTGCCTGCTGTTCTCCTTTCTCCATCCCGAGCACGAGCGCCAGGTCGCCGATGCGCTGCGGAGCGGCCTGCCGGGGGTCACCGTGGTGGCTTCGCACGAGGTTCTCCCGCAGTTCCGGGAGTACGAGCGGTTCGCCACCACCGTCGCCGACGCCTACCTGACGCCGAAGCTGTCGGCTTACCTGCGGGCGCTCGCCCGCCGGTGCGTGGCCGCTGGGCTGCCGGTGCCCCTGGTCATGCAGTCCTCCGGGGGTGTGGTGGATCTTGAGACCGCGGCCGGGCACGCCGCCGCCTGTGTGCTCTCGGGGCCGGCCGCTGGCGTGGTCGGTGCCGCGTACGTCGCGGGCCTGTCGGGCGTGACCGATCTGCTCACCTTCGACATGGGCGGAACGTCCACCGATGTCGCGCCGGTACTGGGGGGACGTGCGCAGACCACCGGCGAGTCGGTGCTGGCCGGTGTACCGATCACCTTGCCCACGGTCGACGTGCACTCGGTGAGCGCCGGCGGCGGGTCGGTGGCGTGGGTGGATTCCGGCGGTGCCCTGCGGGTCGGGCCACGCTCGGCCGGTGCTGATCCCGGCCCGGCCTGCTACGGCCGCGGGGGCGTGGAGCCGACGGTCACCGACGCGGACCTGGTGCTCGGCTATCTGGCTGACGGCGCGAATCTCGGCGGCGAGGTCGTCCTGTCCCGGGCGTCCGCGCAGAAGGCGTTGGCAGGCCTTGGCACGGCGGTGGGAGCGGCGGTGGGGACACCGGGGACGGCGGCCCTGTCGGCGGTGTCCGCGGCGGCCGGCGTGGTGGCGGTCGCCGACGCGGAGATGGTCCGGGCACTGCGGGTGGTCTCGGTGGAACGCGGGCTGGATCCGCGGGAACTGACCCTGGTGGCCTTCGGCGGAGCCGGTGGGACCCATGCCTGCGCGCTGGCCGAGGAACTGGGGATGCGCCGGGTGCTGGTACCGCTGGCCTGCGGCGTGCTTTCCGCGCTGGGCCTTGCGCTCGGCGGCGTCCGCCGGGACTACCTGCGCGCGTTGCGCGGCCCTCTCACCGAGGTTGACCTGACCGCCGCTTTCGCCGAGCTCACCCGGACCGTCCAGGCTGCGGTGGGTACGGCGGACGCCGCCGCGCTCACGGTGGAGCGTCAGGTCGACTGCCGGTACACCGGCCAGTCGCATGAGCTGACGATCGTGGCCGCGTCCGCCTGCGGGTTGACAGAGTCCAGCGGTGCGGTTTCCGCCAGCCGGGTGCAGGCGGGGTTCGAGGCCGAGCACATGCGCAGGTACGGGCATGTGGCACCGGATCGGGAGGTGGAAGTGGTGGCCGTCCGCATGGTGGCGGCACTGCCGGGCCGGCGTCCCCGGCTGACCGCGCCGGCCGCCGATCCCGCCGCGGTGCGTGGCCGGCGCTCTGTTCACCTGGACGGTTCCTGGCAGGAGGTGGATGTCGTGCCCCGCGCGGCGCTGGGACCGGGTGACGGTGTCAGGGGGCCGGCGGTCATCGAGTTCGTCGAGGCGAACTGCCTGGTGCGCTCCGGCTGGACCGCCGAGGTCGACGCGGTCGGCTCGCTGCTGCTCACCCGTCCCTGAAGGCCAGCCTGGCGGGCGCGCGCCGGTCGACGGGTGCCGGGGGCCGGGGGCCGGGGGCCATGGGTGGCATGGGTGGGCGCTGGGGCATGGGTAGGCAGCGATGCTTGAAGGGGTATCGATACCTGAAGGGGGATGCATAGGACTGCAACATGTCAGAAACAGATGTGTCATGTTTCACTGCGAATCTGACGCCCGTGCCACGTGATGACCAGATCGCAGGTCGGGGCTCCTTGTCGGGAAGCCGTCCCGGCCCGGTGGCTGAGGCGGTCGGCCGTCACGAACGGGTCTGTCGTCCGGGGCGCCGCGGGTGGCCGCGGGCGTCGCGGTGGTAGCGCTGTAGTGGCGCTGCAACCGGGCAAGGGAAAAGTAGACGGAAAACACTATCTCCCGTCCACCCCTGAGACAGTCATGTGGGGTCAGGTGCCGACCGCTGAGACACGGCCGGTGCTGAGCGTGGAGTCCGGTGCCACGGTGACGGTCGACACGGTCAGCCAGGAGGGGATCCTCGACGATCAGGGGCGTGACCCGGACGCCTTCTTCGCGCGGTTCGGCGTGTCGACATCCGAGGTCCTCGATGACGCTCGCATGATCGCCGCTTCGGGAATTCCGCATCGGTTCGGTGTGGACGGTCCGCATGTGGTGACCGGACCGGTGTACGTCCGCGGTGCTGACCCCGGCGACCTGCTGCGGGTGGATGTGGTTTCGCTGCACCCGCGGGCCAGGTACGGCGTGGTGTCGATCCGTCATGGCGCGGGGCTGCTCGCCGGGGAGTTTCCCGAGAACGCTCCTCCCGGTCCCGCCGCGACCGCCCGTAACTGGACGGCGTTCCGGACAGCGAGCAGCTTCTGTGCCGTCGAACGGCGCCGGGGCCGGCTCTTCGGCACGTTGGGCGGAGCTGAGGGTCGGAAGGTGCGTTTTCCGCTGTCACCGTTCATGGGAATCATGTCGGTCGCGATCAACGGTGCCGGGCCGCTTCGTTCGACCTCGGTCGGAACGTACGGGGGCGCTCTTGACTGCGGTGAACTCGGTGCCGGTGCCCGGTTGTTTCTCCCGGTAGAGGTTCCCGGCGCATTGTTTGCCGTTGGTGACCCACATTATTCCCTGGGTGCGGGAAAGGCCGCCGCGGTCGCGCTGGAGGGGCCGCTGCGGGCGACCTTCCGGCTGACCGTCCTGAAGGCAGCCGCGGCCGAGGCTGTTCTTGGTGCGCTGCGCGAACCTTTTGTCGAGACCGACACCCATTGGATTACGCTGGGGGCACACGCCGATCTCGCGCATGCCGTCCGCCGGGCGACCCGGTCGGCTTTGCTTTTTCTGTCCACCCGTCTTGGGATGGACCGGGCCGACGCCCTCGCCTATCTGTCCGCGGCGGCTGACCTCGGTATCAGCCGCGCGGCCGGCGAGTTCCAGACGGTGTACTGCCGGATGCGCCGGGCGGACTTTGGTGAGCCGGCCGTCGCCAAACCTCGGCTGGTACGCCCCGCGTTCGCCCGGGCGCTCCCTGCCGCGGACCGCGCTGAGGAAGCCTCCGGCCGCTCCTCGGAGTCCGCCGGTACCGGCGACGCGACTGAGCCCAGGGACGGATCGGAGCCGGCGCAAGCGGTCGTCCCCGATGAGCCGTCGGGCGTGTCCGGCGCAGGGAGCCAGCCGGGCGATCGTGTGGACGGCGGTACTGGGGACGATCCGCCCGGGTAGTCGCGGATGGTGAGCGCGGTGGGGTGGTTGTCGGTGGCGTGCGGTACGAACGTTGAATGGCACTGGAGCAGCGCACACCAACTGACCTTGCGCGGGCCGCTGACACCGGGCGGCTGACATCGGGCCGAGCTGCGGGGCACGCGCGGAGGCCCTGCTGGCGGTGTCGAGTTCGGCGGTCACGGCCAGCTCGGCGCGGGCCATGGTCGCGGGCGATGCCGCGCGGGATGACCTCGCGGTGGTCAGCGGCTGCCCGGCTATCCGGGCTTCCGCCGCCTCGGGATGCCCGCACCCCAGCCCCGCCCTTTGATCCACGCCTCTGTTGCCGGGTCCTCTATCTTTGCTACCAGCGCATACGCTGAATTCAGCGCTATTGTCCACAATAAGGATGAAACGCATACGCGGAGGAGTTTGCCATGCCCTATGCCGTGGACTTCGACACCGTATCGACCGTCGGCCTGGAGTCGTCGCCGGCCGCGGTCGCGCTCGCTGGTCTACGGGCGAACGAAGCCCGGTACTTCAAGAACAAGTACGGCCACGTTTTCACGGTCGAGCCCGCGGACAACGCCGGGCCGACCATCGACTGGGTGAGCCGGATCCTCACAGAAGAACGCGGCATCGTCATCTCCGCTCGCCCGCTCGAGGCGACGACATTCCAGGTCGAGAACATTCGGATGGCATACGTCTTCTACGAGAACGGCCTGTCGATCAATGTGATGTACACCGTCGACGACCGCGGGAAACGAGCGGTTGGGTTCAAGCTCTCCGACGGGATGGAAGTCCCCACGGAGCTCGCCTCGTTCAAGTTCGCTCGGCAGAAGTCGAAGCTGGCCGGAACCATACGCGGTTCCTATTTC